>DASWWB010001057.1:0-8646 GCA_036406115.1 Herpetosiphonaceae bacterium | reverse complement strand
GGCGGCGCCCGCCCCGGCCGCTGCCCATCCCGGCCCGAGCGCTCCCCGGGCGGCGGCCAGGCCCAAAATCGCCGCGCCGCCGGCGGCCAGCAACGCCGCCAGGGCCATGATTCCGGCCCAGCGCCTGCCGCTCCGGGCGATGCGGCGGCGCTGGCCCTCGCTCAACGCGCCGCGCTGGTTGGCGGCGCGATCCTCCGCATTCAAGCCGATGGTTCGCTCTGTTTCTATCTGCACTGGCGGCGCTCCCGGCCTCGCGGCCCTCGTTCATTGGCGTTTGCGCCGATTATAGCCCGCCGCGCCGGTTGATGTTGATTGAACGGATGTGCTAAAATCGCCCCCGGCAGCAGCGGGCATGCGTCCGCCCGGCGCTGGGCCGGATCGCTGCCGTGGCCCAAGGAGCGGTTGGCATGACTGAACACGCAGGCTACATCAGGCCCCAATTTCGCACCGTGACGCCCTATCTGACCGTTCGCGGCGCCGCCGGGCTGATCGATTTCATCGCGCGGGTGTTCGGCGGCGAGGAGCTGCGGCGAGATCTGCGGCCGGACGGAACGATTCTCAACGCCGAGATGCGCGTCGGCGACTCGCTGATCGAACTGTCGGAGGCGGGCGGGTCCTGGCAGCCCCGGCCGGGCGCGCTCCACGTCTACGTCCCGGACACCGACGCCGCGTATCGTCGTGCGCTCGACGCCGGCGCCGCCAGCCTGTACGAGCCGGCCGACATGGAGTATGGCGAGCGCAGCGCCGGCGTCGAGGATCCGTCGGGCAACTACTGGTACATCGCGACCTTCCAGGCTGGCGCCTAGCCGTCCGCGTCCGCTTGGCGCCGGTGGCACGCTCCCTGCCGAGCCGCAGATCCATTATCCGATTTGCTGCGGAGGGGACCATATGCTAAGGCAGGGACGAGATTGGGGCAGGACAGCGCGCCGGACGCTGGGCGGGCTGCTGGTGCTGGGCGGCGTGGCGGCGGGCGCGACCGGGGCGGCGGCCCAGAATGCGCCGCCCGCGCCCGCCGGGGAGATCGTGGAGCCGGCCAAGCTGCCGTTCGATGAATCGTTGCTTGGCCGGCTGTGGGTGCCGGCCGGGTTCTGGATCGATGTCTGGGCGCGCGACCTTGGCAACGTGCGCATGCTGGCGGCGGCGCCGGATGGCACGCTCTACGCGACCCGCCGCGAGCAGGGCGACGTGCTGGCGCTGCGCGACACCGACAATGACGGCAGGGCCGATGACATTCGGGTGGTCGCTGCGGGCCTGAAGCTGGTCCACGGCCTGGCGCTCCACGACGGGCGGATCTACCTGGCGACCGACACCAAGGTGCTGCGGGCGCCCATCCTCGGCGACGGCTCGCTGGGCGCGCTCGAAACGCTGATCGACGACCTGCCGGACGCCGGCCAGCACCCGAACCGGACCCTGGCGATCGGGCCTGACGGCAATTTGTATCTTACGGTGGGGAGCACCTGCAACGCCTGCGACGAGTCCAATCCCGCCAGCGGCACGATCCAGGTCGCCACGGCGGACGGCAAGAACCGCCACGCCTTTGCTAGCGGGCTGCGCAACACGATCGGCTTCGGCTGGCATCCGGCCACCGGCGAGCTGTGGGGTTTCGACCATGGCGCGGATTGGCGCGGCAACGACCAGCCGCCGGAGGAGCTGAATCTGCTCCAGGCCGATCGCAACTACGGCTGGCCCTGGTGCTTCGGCGACCGCCAGGTCGATCCTTACATTCCCAACCAGCCGAAAGGCTCGACCAAGGCGGCCTTCTGCGCCGCCAGCGCTCCGCCGGTGCTGACCTACACCGCCCACAGCGCGCCGATCGGCATGGTGTTTTACGACCGCGGCCAGTTTCCCGCCGAATACCGTGGCGACGCCTTCGTTGCAATGCGCGGCTCGTGGAACCGCAACCCCCCGGCCGGCTACAAAGTCGTCCGCGTGCGCTACCAGAACGGCTGGCCGGTCGGCGTCGAGGATTTTCTGAGCGGCTTCCTGTTCGACACGCCGCAGGGGCCGGCCCAGTTCGGCCGTGTCGCCGGGCTGGCGGTCGCGCCCTACGGCTCGCTGTTCCTGTCCGACGACTCGAACGGCGTGATCTATCGCATCTCCTGGGCCGGCAAGTAGCCGCCGCAGGCCGGGCGCGCCGCCTGACACGGGCGGCGCGCCTTTTGATTCTCCGGCCGCCGCGCCGGCGGAACGGTGTATACTCTCCGTAGCCGATGGGAGCGGCGCCGACCCTCAGCGGGCGCGCCGCCGCGAAGGAGGAACCCGCCGATGCCGATTCTCAGCACTCTGATCAATCGCCTGCTGCGGCTGCCGCCCGCCGAGACGCAGGATCTCGTCGTGGAGCGCGACCTGCGGGTGCCGATGCGCGACGGAACGACGCTGCTGGCCGACCGCTACGCCCCGCGCGGCGCCGGCGGCCTGCCGACGCTGCTGGTGCGCTCGCCCTACGGCCGCGCCAATTTTTTCGGCTGGATCTTCGCCCGCCCGTTCGCCGAGCGCGGTTTCCAGGTCCTGATCCAGAGCTGCCGGGGCACGTTCGGCTCCGGCGGCGAGTTCGACGCCTTCCGCAACGAGGAGCGCGACGGCCTGGACACGGTGGCCTGGCTTGAGCGCCAGCCCTGGTTCGCCGGGAGCTTCGCGACGCTCGGGCCGAGCTACCTCGGCCATGTGCAGTGGGCGCTGGCCGCCGGCGCCGGGCCGTCGCTCAAGGCGCGCTGCCTCCACATCACCACCGCCAACATGCGCGATCTGGTCTACCCCGGCGAGTCGTTCGGCCTGGACACGGCGCTGACCTGGATCCAGCAGGTGGGCCATCAGGAGGATGGATTCTGGCGCGGGCTGCTCGCGGGCCGGCGCCGCGCCAAGGAGCTGGCCGAGGCGGCGATGCGCCTGCCGCTGCGCGAGGCCGATCTGGTCGCCGCGGGCAAGCCCGTCTCGTTTTACCGCGATTGGCTCGATCACAACCAGCCCGGCGACCCCTGGTGGGCGCCGATCGACTTCAGCGGCGCGGCGGATCAGATCGAGGCGCCGGCGCTGCTGATCGCCGGCTGGTACGATATTTTCCTGCCCTACCAGCTTGAGGATTACGCCCGCCTGCGCCAGGCCGGCCAGCAGCCCTATCTGACGATCGGCCCCTGGGCCCACACCTCGCCGCCGATGATCCCGCCGCTGATCCGCGAGTCGCTGGCCTGGCTGCGGGCCCATCTGCTGGGCAGGGCGGATGAGCTGCGGGCCGCCCCGGTGCGGGTCTTTGTGATGGGAAGCAAGCGCTGGGCCGAGTTCCCGGACTGGCCGCCGCCCGGCTACGCGCCCCAGCGCTGGCACTTGCAGCCGGCGCGCGGCCTGGCGCCTGCGCCCGCCGGGGCGGTGGCCTCGGCGCCCGACCGCTACCGCTTCGATTCCGCCCAGCCGACGCCCGCCGTCGGCGGCTCCAGCCTCAGCGCCAACGCCGGCCCCAAGGACAATCGCTCGGTCGAAGCCCGGCCTGACGTGCTGGTCTACACCAGCGCCCCGCTGGAGCGCGACACCGAGGTGATCGGGCCGGTCGAGGCCGAGATTTTCCTCACCTCAAGCCTTGAGCACACCGATGTCTTCGTCCGCCTCTGCGATGTCGATCCCAAGGGCCGCTCCGTCAACATCAGCGACGGGCTGACGCGGCTTGCGCCCGGCCGCCCCGAGATCGGCGCCGACGGCATCTGGCGGGTGCGGGTCGAGCTGTGGGCGACCGCCCATTGCTTCAAGCGCGGCCACCGGATCCGCGTCCAGGTCGCCGGCGGGTCGCATCCGCGCTTCGCCCGCAACCCGGGCTCCGGCGAGCCCCTGGCCAGCGCGACCACGCTGCTCGCCGCCGAACATGCCATCTACCATGATCCCGACCACCCGTCGGCGATCATCCTGCCGGTCAAAGGATGAGCTGAGCGGGGCGCCGGGGCCCCGGGAGGACTGCCGCTATGCCCGTACCGATCGATCAGCTGCGCGCGCTGCTCGGCGACGACAAGGTCAGCACCAACCAGTCGGTGCTCGAAGCGCACGGCCGCGACGAGAATTTCCCTGACATCCGCCCGCCGCTCGCGGTGGCCTACGCCGAGCGCCGCGAGGACATCGAGGCGGCGCTCGGCTGGTGCCGCCAGCACCAGGTGCCGGTCATCCCGTTCGGCGCGGGCAGCAGCCTGGAGGGCGCGCTGATCCCGCCGAGCCCCGGCGCCGCCACGATCAGCCTGGACCTTTCGCGGATGAACCGCGTGCTGAGCATCGAGCCGGAAAATTTCCTAGCCGTGGTGGAGCCTGGCGTCACCAGGAGCGCGCTGAACGCGGCGCTGCGCCACACCGGCCTGTTTTTCCCCGTCGATCCCGGCGCCGACGCCGCGCTGGGCGGCATGGCCGCCACCAACGCCAGCGGCACCACGACCGTGCGCTACGGCGGGATGCGCCAGAACACGCTGGCGCTCGAAGCGGTGCTGGCCAACGGCGAGGTGCTCCAGCTGGGCCGGCCGGTCCGCAAAACCAGCAGCGGCTACGATCTGAAGGATTTGCTGATCGGCTCCTCGGGGACGCTGGGCGTGATCAGCAAGCTCTGGGTGCGGCTGCATCCGGTCGCCGAGCATGTCCACGCGCTGCGGGTTTTTTTCCCGACGATCCAGGCGGCGGCGGAGGCGGCCGCGCTGGCGATGGGCAGCGCGCTGCCGGTCGCGCGGCTTGAGCTGCTCGACGAGCGGGCCATCCGCAGCATCAACCGCTACCTCGGCCGCGACTACCGCGAGGCGCCGGCCCTGTTCATGGAGTTCCACTCCTCGACGGCGGCGGCGATCGCCGCCGAGGTCGCGCTGGCCGAGGAGCTGGCGCGCGAGGCCGGCGCGCTGGAGATCGACGCGGCGCGGACCCAGGCCGAGCGGACGGCGCAGTGGGAGGCCCGCCACCATGTCTACTGGGCGCTCGTCAACGCCCATCCCAACCAGACCTACGCCATCACCGACACGGCGGTGCCGCTGGCCCAGCTCGCCCCGCTGATCGGCGAGGCCCAGCAGATGCTCGACGAGCTGGGCCTGGAGGGCAGCATCCTCGGCCACGTCGGCGACGGGAATTTCCACACCCTGATCGCCAGCGAGCGGGGCGACGAGCGGGCGCGGCGCTTCGCCGAGCAGCTGAACCTGCGGGCGCTGGCGCTCGGCGGCACGGTCTCGGGCGAGCACGGCGTCGGCCTGGTCAAGCGGCCCTACATGGCCGAGGAGCACGGCCCGGCGCTGGAGTGGATGCGCCGGATCAAGGCGCTGTTCGATCCCGACAATCTGCTCAATCCCGGCAAAATCGTCTGACGCCGCCTGGCTCGTGCGGGCCGCGGCTTGATCCGAAACGCGAGGACCGATGCATTACCTGTTGATCTACGAGCTGGCTCCCGACTATCTCGACCGGCGCCCCGAGTTCCGCGCCGACCATCTGCGCCTGGCATGGGCGGCCCATGAGCGCGGCGAGCTGCTGCTCGGCGGCGCGCTGACCGAGCCCAGCGACCAGGCGATCCTGCTGTTCCAGGGCGATTCGCCGGCGCCGGCCGAGCGCTTCGCCGCCGCCGATCCCTATGTCAGCAACGGGCTGGTCGCGCGCTGGCAGGTGCGGCCGTGGGCCACGGTGGTCGGCGACTGGGCGGCGGCGCCGGTCCGGCCGGAGGCGTAGGGGCGGATCGGCTCAGCGCCGCGCGGCGCCGCACGCGCGGACAAAGGCCTCGACCAGCGGCGCCGCCCTGCCGCTGAGCGCCGCCCGCTCGGGCTGGAACAGCGTGGCGGCGAAAAACGGGTGGCCGTCCAGCTCGACGGCCCGGATCTCGCCCGCCTCGTCTGTGGCGGCGGCGCGCAGCGGCCCCGCCAGCAGCGCCGCCTGGAACTCCGGGTTCAGCCCGTAGCGGCAGCGGTAGCCCTCGACGGCTTCATCCGCGCCGTAGGCCGTCGCCAGCAGCGAGCCCGGCGCGAAACGGACGGCGCCGGTCGCCTCGACCAGCGCGCAGGCCAGCGGGGCGATCACCGCCCGCTCGGCGCCGGGCGCTGTCTCGCCGTGATCGGCGTCTTCCCAGCCGAGGACATTGCGGGCGTACTCCAAAATCGCGTGCTGGAAACCGCCGCAGGTGCCGAGAAACGGCGTCAGCCGCTCGCGGGCGTGGCGGATGGCCAGCAGCGCGCCCTCGGCGCTGCGGTAGGGGCTGGCCGGCACGCACCACAGGCCCTGGAACGGCGCGAGCTGTCCGGCGCCCGCGATCTCCTCGGTCGGCAGCCAGCGCCACTCGACGGCGATGGCCGCGTCCGCGCCGGCCCGGGCCAGGGCCAGCGGGATCGCCTGGTGCGCCGGCACCGCCGGGTCGTAGTCGCCGATCAGGCCGATGCGGATGGCTGGCGCCGTTTGGTTGTCCGCTGCGTCATGCATCGCGTGAATCTCCTTGCTCAACAAGGCGCGCGCTTGGTCCGCGCCGCCGCCATCATACCAGCCTTCGCCGCGCGCCCCGGATTGCGTCCCTCCCCGCTGGCCATACGGTACAATACATCCTGGCGGCACGCGGACGATCGCGCGCCGCGCGCTAGGGCGGAGGTGGCCGATGGGATGGGATGCGCTCGCGCAGTGGGGGGACGATGTCGCCCTTATCGAGCGGCTCACCGGCGGGATGGCGAACGACGTTTGGAGCTTGCGCGTCAACGGGCGCCGCGCGGTCGGCCGGCGCGGCAGCAGGAGCGACGCGGATCTCGCGTGGGAGACCGACCTCCTCGTCCGCCTCGACCGCGCTGGGCTGGCCGTGCCCCTGCCGATCCCGACGACCGACGGCCGGCTGTTCGCCGACGGCGTGGTGGTGATGCCCTACCTTGAGGGCGATCCGCCCGCGACGGAGGCCGATTGGCGGCGCGTGGCCGACACGCTGCGCCAGCTGCACCTGCTGACCGCGGGGTGGCCGCAGCGCCCTGGCTGGCGATCGTCGACCGACCTCCTGCGCGCCGCGAGCGGGACGAAGATCGATCTCGATGCGATGCCAGCGGAGGGCGTCGCTCGCTGCCGGGCCGCGTGGGCGCGGATCGCCGGCCGGCCGACCTGCGTCGTTCACGGCGACCCTAACCCGCGCAACATCCTCATAACCGCTGAACGGGTCGCGTTGATCGACTGGGACGAGGCGCACGTCGATGTGCCCGACCTCGATCTGGTGCTGCCCCACAACGCGGCAGGTCTCGACGATGCGGCGCACGATGTCGCCGCGCAGGCCTCGGCCGCCTGGGAAGCCGCCGTCTGCTGGGACGATGCGTACGCTGTCAAGCGGCTCGCCGAGGTGCGCCCGCTCTGATTTCCCGGCCGGGGTGCTGGCAGATCACGGCGCAGCGCAGCGTGATGGCGCGGCGGCCGGTTATGATGGGAGGATCGCTGCATGTCCGAAGAAGCCTATCTCCTGCGCCCCATCGGGCTGGTCCGATCTGCGCTGACCGATCCGGCGCTGGCGCCCAAGCAGGGGGCCGAGGGCGCCCCCGCTGCATGGCTTGTCTTCGATCCGGCGGTGGGCGATGGGCTGCGGGATCTCCAGGTCGGCGATGAGATCCTGCTGCTCACGTGGCTCGATCGCGCGAATCGCGCGCTGCTCCAGGTCCATCCGCGCGATGACCAGGCGGCGCCGCTGCGCGGGGTGTTCAGCACCCGATCCGCTGATCGCCCGAATCCGATCGGGCTGCATCGCGTGCGGATCGTGGCCAAGGATGGGAGCCTCCGCGTGCAGGTGCGGCCGCTGGAAGCGCTCGACCAGACACCGATTCTTGATCTCAAACCGATTCTGCCCGGCGCCTTTGAGGCGTAAGGCCGGCGCCGCGCCCATCATGCAGGAGGATTGCCTGATGCACAGCCCATGGACTGACGTGAAGGCCGAGATCATCGCGCAGTATCGCCAGCAGAAGGAGCTGGCGGAGGCCGCGCTGGCGCAGGTCGATGATGCGACCTTCTTCGCCAGGCTGCGCGGCGGCGCTGACGAGCACACCAACAGCCTGGCCATTCTCGTCAAGCATCTGAGCGGCAATCTCCGCTCCCGCTGGACGGCGTTCCTGACCGAGGACGGCGAGAAAGCTGACCGGCAGCGGCCCCGCGAGTTCGTCAGCGAGCCGGGCGACGAGCGGGCCCTGCTGATGGAGAGCTGGGACGAGGGCTGGCGCTGCTGCTTCGCCGCCCTCGACGCGCTGACCGATGATGATTTCGCGCGGACGGTCTTCATCCGCGATGAGCCGCACAGCGTGCTCAAAGCCATCTTGCGCAACCTGCTCCACGCGACTCATCACATCGGCCAGATCGACATGCTCGCGACCGCGCTGCGGCCCTGAGCGGCTCGGGCTCCGCGCTGATTGGATCGGCGGCGCCGAATCACGTCATGACTGGTTCAGCCAGTCGAGCGAGGTGGCTATGGCCCACCATATTTTGGTGGTCGACGACGAGCCGGCAGTGACCGATCTGCTGGCCTATAATCTCCGCAAGGCTGACTATCGGGTGTCGGTCGCCGCCGACGGCCGCATGGCGCTGCGCCTCGCCGCCCAGGACCCGCCGGACCTGATCGTGCTCGATCTGATGCTGCCCCAGATGAGCGGCCTCGATGTCTGCCATGCCGTGCGGCGCGCCAGCCAGGTGCCGATCATTATCCTGACGGCCCGC
>DASWWB010001056.1:0-10101 GCA_036406115.1 Herpetosiphonaceae bacterium | reverse complement strand
TGATTCTTGGTTCGTGGGTACCATGCATGCGGCTTGGGGCGGTGCGGGGTTTTTGCAGGGCTTGATGGGGTTTGGTGCGCTCCAGTCTCCGGCGATTTGTGGCGATGTTGCTGCTCCATCGCAGAATGTTGCCAGGCAAATCGCCCCGACGCCCCAAGCAGCTACGGAAACAATCTCACCCTCACCCTCACCGCTAGGCTAAAACTAACGCCCGCCCAGCGACGGCCCTGTGCGCCCGATCCCCAAACGACGCCCACCCACGGCCTTTGGGGGATGCAAGGGGGCACTGCCCCCTTGCGCACCCTCCCGCAGGGAGGGCGGGGGGAGGGCGAATCCCCCGCGTCAGCGGAAAAGGGGCAACGGGCCGCTCCCGTTTGACACTCAAGCTCCCCGTGCTATGATTCCGACGATTGGCATTTCTAGCCCTTGAGATGGACATGCGACGATTCATGTATTGCCTGCTGCTGCTGGCAACCCTGGCCGGCTGCGGCGGTCCCGCTGCCGAGCCCACGCCGGCGCCGGCGGACGCTGTGAAAAGCCCGATGCCGCTGGGGTTCAATCCGGTGGTCGAGACGATCGGCCCGGTCGGTGTCGGCGAGGAGATCCCCGAGCTGCGCTTCGAGCTGGACGGCAAGACCCACCGGCTCAGCGAGTATCGCGGCAAAAGCTTGCTGATTAACTTTTGGGCCACCTGGTGCGAGCCCTGCCGCCGCGAGATGCCCGATCTGGAGGCGATCTCCCGCGAGCGCGCCGACGTGGCGGTGATCGGCGTCAACCTGCGCGAAAGCTCCGAGCAGGTCGGGGCCTTCGCCGCCGAGCTGAACCTGACCTTCCCCACCATGCTGGACCGCACCGGCGACGTGACCCGCTACTTCGGCGTCGGCGTCGGCCTGCCCACCACCTACTTCGTGGACGGCGCGGGCCAGATCCGCCGCATCCACCTGTCGGCCCTGACCCGCTCCGAGATCGAACAGGCGCTTGACGCGATCAAATAACGCAAGGATGGCCGTATGACAGAAGATGAACTGAACAAGCGCGTCCTCTCGCGGGCCACCCGCGAAGTCGAGGACCGCAAGCGCGCCAGGGAGCAGGCGGTGATTGTCCAGCAGCCGCGCCAGCCGCTGGCCGAGCGCGACGAGCGGCCGGCGCTGTGGGGCTTCATCGCCCTGGCGGCGGCGCTGGTGATCGGCGGGCTGTTCCTGCTGCCCGGCACGTTTGTCGAGAAGCTCAACTGGACGGTCCACGGCGTCTGCGCCCAGGAGCACAAGCTCTACCTCGGCGGCGTCTCGATGCCGCTCTGCCAGCGCAACACCGGCCTGTACAGCGGCGTGCTGGCGACCCTGCTGACGCTGCTGCTGATGGGCCGCTCGCACGCCTCCAAGCTGCCGCCCAGGCCAATCTTGCTGACGCTGCTGGCCGGCATCGCCTGGATGGGCGTCGACGGTTTCAACTCGCTGTTCCTCGACATGGGCGCCCCCCATCTCTACGAGCCGCAGCCGGTGCTGCGCATTCTGTCGGGGCTGGCGATGGGCATGGCGGTCGGCACGTTCCTGCTGTTCGCCATCAACGCCTCGCTGCGCTCCGATCCGCGCCGCGACCAGCGGATCATCGGCGGCTGGCGCGAGTACGGGTTGCTGGCGCTGGCCAATCTGCTGATTTTCGTCTTGATCCGGCTGGGCGGCGTCTGGGTGCTGTACCCGCTGGCGATCTTCAGCACGCTGGGCATTTTCCTGGTGATGTTCACGGTCAACCTGCTGGTGATCGCGATGGTCGGCAACTATGAGAACGCGGTGCGCCGCATGGTCCAGCTGGCCGCCCCGGCGATGGGCGCGCTGGTCTTGACCGCCGTTGAGTTCGGCCTGCTCGCCTGGGCGCGCATGGCGATTGAAAGCGCCACCGGCGCGTGATGGAGGATTGAGACATGCCCGCTTTCGAGCGCGATGGGATTCGGATCAACTACGAGGTCCATGGCACCGGCGAGCCGCTGCTGATGGTGATGGGCCTCGGCGGCAGCCTGGAGGGCTGGCGCTACCAGGTGCCCGAGCTGGCGCGGGATTTCCAGGTGATTGTCTTCGATAACCGCGGCGTCGGCCAGAGCACGGTCCCCACGGATATGAGCCTGTATTCGATGAGCCTGTTCGCCGACGACGCGGCGGCGGTGCTCGACGACCTGGGCCTGGAGCGGGCGCATGTCTTCGGCATCTCGATGGGCGGCATGATCTCCCAGCACTTCGCCCTGCGCCACCCGCAGCGGGTGCGCGGCCTGGTCCTGGGCTGCACGACCCCCGCCGGCCCGCGCGCCGTCCAGCCCGAGATGTGGGTGCTTGAGCTGCTGCTGGCCGGCTCGACCAAAACCGCCCGCCAGGCGATCGAGGATAGCATCGCCTTCAATTTCTCGCAGTCCTTCGCCGAATCCCGCCCCGAGATCATCGGCGAGTACATCGAGCACGGCCTGGCCCAGCGCATGCCGCCGGTCGGGTTCGCCGGCCAGTGGCAGGCCATTCTCGCCCACGAAACCTACCACGACCTCGGCAAGATCGACGCGCCGACCCTGGTCCAGCACGGCACCGCCGACGCCCTGGTGCCCTTCGCCAACGGCCAGCTGATCGCCGAGTCCATCGCCGGCGCCCGCCTGGAGCCGATCGATGGCGCCGGCCACGTCTATTTCATCGAGCAGGCCCCCCTCGTCAACGCTAGCGTCCGCGCCTTCTTGCAGGGCCTGGATCGCTAGCTCGCTCAACGCAAGCGGGCCGGACCAGCGATCTGGTCCGGCCCGCTTGTTTTTTGCCCCGCTACTCGTCCGCCACCAGATTGCCGGCCCACGATTGGTACGATGTGCTCCAAACGCTCGTCGAGCCAGCCCAGGACTGATAGCTTCCCGCCCACGATTGATACGAGCCGGCCCAGGACTGATAGCTTCCCGCCCACGATTGGTACGAGCCGGCCCAGGATTGATAGCTTCCCGCCCACGATTGGTACGAGCCGATATTGACTGGCTGGCCGGCGAAATAGAAGCCGTAGGTCGCCTCGTCGTAGGCCGTGTTGCCCATGTAGTGGGTGCCGCTCTCGTGGTCGCGGTCGAGGGCGATGTCCATGCCGGCGTTGGCGGATTGGGTCGTCGCGGCGGCGATCATCGCCTGCGGATTGACCCGGCCGCCGCCCTGCTGCCAGATCGAGTAGGCGGCCTGGCCGGCGCCGTCGGTGGCGATCTCGGCGGTGTTGATCAGGCGGTATTTGATCTGATTGTTGGAGAGGGCCGGCTCATCTTGCAGCAGCAGCGCGACCATCCCGCTGACCTCGGCCGCCGCCATCGAGGTGCCGCTCAGCAGGTAGTAGCCAAGCTCGTCGCGGCTTTTCAGGCCCGACATATCGACTTTGGCCTTGTCGGTCAGCTTGCCGGCCTGCGGCTCCAGCGCGCTGGCGATCGGCATGGGCGCGACGACCCGCGAGCCGGCGATCACCACGTCCGGCTTGACGAATTTGCTCTCGGTCGGGCCGGCCGACGAATAATACGCCAGCTCGTCGACGCCGCTGCCGGTGTAGACGCCGGGCTTGACCGCGCCGACCGTGATCACGTAGGGCACGTTGCCGGGCACCGTGATCGTCGCCGGCGCCGGCCCGGCGTTGCCCGCCGCCGCCACGACCGTGATGCCCTCGGCCCAGGCCGCCATCACCGCTTGGGCCAGCGGATCGTGCCAGTACGGCCCGTGGATCGGTGCCTGGAGCGACAAATTCAGCACCTTGATGTTGTAGAGCTGTTTGTTGGCGATCACCCAGTCAATCGCCTGGATGATCCTGCTGTAGGGTGCCTGCCCGGTCTCATCTAGCGCCCGCACCATCAGCAGATTGGCGTCGGGCGCGATGCCGATCGCGGAGCCGCTGGGCGCCGCGCGGCCGTCGGCGATCGTGGCCAGGACGTGGGTGCCGTGGCCGTAGGGATCGCTTGATTGAGTGATCCGCAGCTGGCTGACGAAATCTTTGTAGACAATGAACCAGGGCCGCCCGTCGATGATCTTCTGGAAGCGCAGCGTGGTGGCGTCCACCCGCTGCCAGTTGGCGTTCAGCGCCGGCATGCCCGAGTCGATCACCGCGACGGTGACGCCCTTGCCGGTGAGGCCCTGGGCATGGAGCGCGGCGGCGCCGGTCGTGTCGGCAGGATAGGTCTCGCCTGAGATCACCTCAAGCTCGGCGTCGATCCGCTCGCGCTCGCCGGAGGTCTCGACCATGCGATCCGGCGTGACGCGCAGCCCGGCGGCTTCCAGGCCCGCCACGCTGCCGGCCGGCACCTCGGCGACCAGCGCCGAGATGCTGGCGAAGCTGCCGAGCACCACGCCGCCCCGGGCGGTCACGGCGGCGCTGGCGGCCTCCAGCGACCCGCCCTGCACGATGATGCGGACCGACTGCTGGCGCGGCGCGGCGCCGATGCCGATTGCCAGCACAAATAAAAAGACCACTCTGCTGATGCGTCCCATGGCAGGCCTCGCTCTTTGATTTCTCAGAAAGGAATTGCTGTCAGATCAAGCACGAACTGCGCCAGGATTCTCCGGCCCGGGCGCGGGGTTCCGGGCGGCTTACGACCGCGCCTCGTCCGCCGGGCGGCGGGGCGGCGCCGCTTGTTGGGCCAGGATCTGGCGCGGCGTCCAAATCAGCGGCGCCAACACGGTCAGCAGCAGCAGCAGCGCGATCGCGGTGAACAGCAGAGCCGGCTCCCTTGAGTGTGGGGGTTTTAAGAAGTCGCTATCCCCTTAACCGGGGCGGGCGGCGGGATGTTACGGCTGGTTGCGGGCGCCGGGGGAAGTTTGGTCGTTTGCACAAACCGCGCTGATCAGCGCCTTGTGGCGACGGGAAACGGCCGTCCCGCGCCGGGAAAGCGGCTGCCCGGGATGGAACAGCCGCCAAGTGGTCTGACCAGTATTGCATTTCGCCGCAAATTGAGTATAATGATGACGCAGCATGTCATAACAGATGTTGCATAACCCCCGCTGGCCCAGTTGAATGCAAAGGAGCACCCCTCAATGGCTGAGAATCTTGATACCATCAGCGTTCGAGAGTACTTCACGACGGTCCTCCCCCAACAGTATGCCGCCAATTCCTTTGAGGTTCCCGCCGGCCTGGAGCAGGCCGCCTACGCCATCCAGTTCCGGGTGGGCGATCAGCCGTTCGCGCTGAAAGTCGCCAACGGCAACCAGGTCGAGGTGGTCGAGGGCGTGGTCGAGCAGCCGCTGGTCGAGGTCTCGCTGAGCGAGGACGCCTGGCGCGAGGGTGTCACCGGCGCGGTGCCGAGCGCGGAGGCGATGATCCATCCCTCGCGCCTGACCGCCGCCCGCTTCGAGAAACTCCAGTCGCTCAAAGGCAAAGTGGACACCGAGCTGACCAAGGCCGACGGCGGCGTCGTCAACTCGTCGATGGTGTTCAACGGCGCGGCGAGCCCCGAAGTGACGCTGATGATGGCCGCCGAGGATTTCGGCAAGATTCTCAGCGGCGACCTGAACAGCCAGATGGCCTTTATGACTGGCAAGATCAAGTTTAAAGGCGACATGAACCTGCTGATGAAGCTTGGCACCGTAATGTAGTTTCGGCCGACAGGAAAGTTGAGGGCATACATGATTTCGTTTTCCCCCACTGAAGAGCAGACCCTGATCGTTGACACGCTGAAGCGCTACGCCAAAGACCGGCTGCGGGCGGTCTTCCGCGAGGCCGACGAGGACGGCGAGCTGCCTGCCGACCTGCTGGCCAAGGGCTGGGAGCTGGGCCTGCTCGGCGCCTCCATCCCCGAAGCCTACGAGGGCTTCGGCGAGCTGTCGGCGGTGACCGGCGTGCTGGCGCTGGAGGAGCTTGGCTGGGGCGACCTGGCGACGGCCTTCGCGCTCGAAGCCCCGGCCACCTTCGCCCTGCCCATCCTGGTGGCCGGCACCGAGGAGCAGAAGACCCGCTTCCTGCCGCGCTTCAGCGAGGAGCGCTTCCCCAACGCCACCGCCGCCCTCCTCGAACCCCGCATCCAGTTCAACCCGCGCAAGCTCCAGACGACCGCCGTCCGCGACGGCGACGGCTATCTGCTGAGCGGCGTCAAGGCTTATGTGCCGCTGGCCTCGGCCGCCGAGCACTTCCTGGTCTACGCCAGCGAGGATGGCAAGACCCAGGCGTTTGTCGTCGAGGCCGGCGCCGCCGGCGTCCAGGTCGGCGAGCGCGAGAAGCTGATGGGCGTCCGGGCGCTGGAGCTGGCGCGCCTGACGCTTGAGAACGTGCGCGTGCCCGCCGAGGCCAAGGTCGGCGGCGAGGCCGGGATCGATTTCGATCTGCTCCACGCCCGCTCGCAGGTCGCCCTGGCGGCGCTGGCGGTCGGCGTGGCGCGCGGCGCCTACGAGTACGCCCTTGAGTACGCCCGCAACCGCCAGGCCTTCGGCGAGGCGATCGGCCAGCGCCAGTCCATCGCCTTTATGCTGGCCGAGATGCTGGTCGAGATCGACGGCACCCGCCTGCTGGCCTGGGAGGCGGCCTGGAAGCTCGACAACGGCGAGGACGCGGTGCGCGCCGCCCGCCTGGCCAAGCACACCGCCGACAAGACCGTGCTGATGGTCACCGACCGCGCCGTCCAGATTCTCGGCGGCCACGGCTATATCCGCGAGTTCCCGGTCGAACTGTGGCTGCGCAACGGCCGCGGCTTCCCCACCTTTGACGGGCTGGCGCTGGTTTAATCGCCACACAGGAGGCTTCCATGGCTATCGAATTCAAGACTCCCAACGTCATCGCCCAGCAGGCCCAGATGACCCAGATGGTCGCCGAGCAGATGATGCGGCCCGTCTCGCGCCACTTCGACGAGCATGAGCACGACATTCCCTGGGATTTCATCAACGCGCTCTGGCCGATCATGCGCCAGAACCCGATGTTCGGCTCCGCCGACGACAAGCCGCGCGAGTCCAATCCCGACGCCCCCAAGAAGGCGCCGATCGGCAATATGATGATGGTCCACCTGATCGAGGCGCTCTCCTGGGGCGACGCCGGCATCTATCTGGCCAGCCCCGGCGGCGGCCTGGGCGGCGCGGCGGTGGCCGCAGCTGGCACGCCCGAGCAGAAGAAGCGCTTCCTCTCCCGCTTCCAGCAGAGCGAGAAGCCGGTCTGGGGCGCGATGGCGATGACCGAGCCGCAGGCCGGCTCCGACACCTCGGCCATCCGCACCACCGCCGTCCGCGACGGCGAGGAGTGGGTGCTCAACGGCGAGAAGATCTACTGCACCGCCGGCCGCCTGGCCCTCGATGAGTCCGAGGGGCTGGTGGTGGTGTGGGCGACGGTCGATCCCAAGGCCGGCCGCGCCGGCATGAAGGCCTTCGTGGTCGAGGCCGGCACCGCTGGCATGAAGGTCGTCAAGCTGGAGCATAAGATGGGCATCCGCGCCAGCGACACGGCGGCGATTGTCTTCACTGACTGCCGCATCCCGCTGGCCAATGTCCTCGGAAGCGCCGACGTGGTGACTGCCGAGCAGAAGATCGCTGCCCCCGCCGACGGCCCGAAAGGCTTCAAGGGCGCGATGAAAACCTTCGACGCCACCCGCCCCGCCGTCGCCGCCTCGGCCCTCGGCATCGCCCGCGCGACCCTCGAGCTGCTCAAGCAGAAGCTGGCCGAGGCCGGCGTCGAGGTCCGCTACGATATCCCGACCCACGAGATGACGTCGGTCGAGCGCGATGTCCTGGAGCTGGAGGCCCAGCACTCCGCCGCCTGGCTGCTCACCAAAAAGGCCGCCTGGCTGATGGATATGAACGAGGCCAACACGGTCGAGGCGTCGATCTGCAAGGTCAAGGCCGGCGAGGCCGCCACGGTGATCACCCAGAAGGCCGTCGAGCTGCTCGGCCCGCTCGGCTACTCCCGCGAGCTGCTGATCGAGAAGTGGATGCGCGACGCCAAGATCAATGATATCTTCGAGGGCACCGGGCAGATCAATCGCCTGATCATCGCCCGCCGCATCCTGGGCTTCTCCTCGCGCGAGCTGAAGTAGGATTGAAATCGGATCTGCGGGGAGCGTTTCGGCGCTCCCCGCGCCCCCTTTTTAGGGTGTTTTTCGCCGCGTCGGCGGCTGGTTTCTCCCTCCCCCGCCTCCCTTGCGGGAGGAGCGCAAAAGGGCGCCGCCCCCTTACATCCCCCAAGCGTACGCACGTAGCCGTTGTTGATTCATGGGTTGTGGGTACCGCTCAAGTGCCGGCTGGTTTGGTTGGGATAATCCGCCTGTTGCTTGATGAAGCGCGTGGCGAGGCCCAGGCCGGAGGCACGGGCCCCTGATCCCTGCCCCCTGATCCCTAAAGCTGCGCCCGCGATCTGTCCCCTCCGGCCTGATCCCTGACCCCTGACCCCTAAGCTTTAATCTTTCCCGGCAACCGCGTTGTTCTTCCCGGCCGGCCCCTGACAGCTGACGACTGATAGCTGATAGCTAACCCGACTATGCTATAATCGCCGGCAATGATCTGGCTGATTGTCGTCGGCGGCTGCCTTGCCGCCGGAGTGGCGCTGTACTGGCTGGTGGTGATTGGCGAGGGCACCTACCTGGGGCGCTTCGCGGTGCGGGCGATCTACCAGGCGGGGGCGCGGGTCTACGACCGGGTGCGCCAGTCAGTCACCGCCGGCGATGAGACGCACCTGCGGGCGCCGCTGCGGATCGCCCTGCTGAGCAGCCCGCTGGCGCCGAGCCTCGATGTCGCCACCGGCACCGGCCGCGCCGCCCTGATGCTGGCCGCCGAGCCCTGGTACGAGGGCGCGATCATCGGCCTGGACCTGGCGCCGGCGATGCTGGCCGAGGCCGCGCGCAAGGCCGAGGCCGCCGGCCTGGCCGGGCGGGTCGATTGGCACATCGGGAGCGGCGACAATCTGCGCCGCTGGCCCGACGGGACGTTCGGCCTCGTCACCTGCCTGGAGGCGGTCGAGTATTTCCCCCGCCCCCGGCGCGCCGTCCGCGAGATGTGGCGGGCGCTGCTGCCGGGCGGGACGCTGATCATCAGCACCTGGACCCCGCGCCACGCCCGCTGGCTGCCTGGCAAGGCCCTGACCGCCGCCCAGGTCCGGGAATTGCTTCGCCCGCTCGGCTGCGCCGAGTGCGAGATCCGGCCCTGGCAGCCCGGCCAGTACGATCTGGTCATCGCGGTCAAACCAGCCGCCGCGCTGTGATTATTGTGGAATGTTAGCGAGATTCGATGACAACTTCTCCCGCACAGCCCACGCCCCCGCTGCTTCACAACCGCTATCGCATCACCAACCGCTTGGGCGAAAACCGCCTGGCCGTCGTCTACCAAGCCCAGGATGAGCGACTCGGCCGCCGGGTGCTGGTCCATGTGCTGCGGCCCCAGCTCCAAGAGAACGAGCAGCTGAAGCGGCGCTTCGGCGAGGAGGCCCAGGCCCAGGCCCGGCGCAACCACCCGGCGCTGCTCGAGCTGTTCGATAGCGGCGAGGTCGGCGGCCGGCCGTATATGATCACCGAAGACGTGGAGGGCCGGCCGCTGGCCGAGGCGCTGCCGCTGCCCCTGCCGCGCGCGGTCCAGGTCTGGCGCCAGATTGTCGGCGGCGTCGCCACGACGATCTCCACCAACACCCCGACGCCGCCGATCACCAGCAAGACCATCTTGCTCACCGACGCCGGCCGCCCGGTGCTGACGGAATCCTGGTGGCTGGACGCCGACGCGCTGCGCCTGGAGCTGGCCCACTACCGGGCGCCGGAGCGCACGCTGGGCAGCCCGCCCGACGAGCGCAACCTGGTCTACAGCCTGGGCATCCTCGGCTACGAGCTGCTGGGCGGCATCCGGCCCTTCAGCGGGACTGACGCGGCCCAGGTCCAGAACCTCCATGTCCAGCGCTCGCTGCCGCCGGCCATGGAGCTGGCGCCGGGCTTCACGCCCTCGCTGGCGGCGGCTTTGGCCATGGCCACGGCCCGCGACCCGCAGGCCCGCACCGCCACCGTCCAAGCCCTGGCCCGCGATCTGGCGGGCGTGGAGTCGGTGGCCGAGGCGCCGACCCGCCAGATGCTCCAGCCGGTCAAGCTGCGCGAAAGCGTGCGCGAGGCGATCAAGCCGATCACCCAGCGCCGCGCTCCGCCGCCGCCGTCGCCGACCATGGCGCCCTCCG
>DASWWB010001055.1:0-4214 GCA_036406115.1 Herpetosiphonaceae bacterium | reverse complement strand
GCAGGAACTCGATCGCCGTGACGCCCAGCGATTTGAGGTTGGCGGCTTTCTGGCCGGCGGCTTTGTAGGTGCCGCGCTCGGCGGCGGCGACGCTCGCGTCGTTGCGGGTCAGGCCGCGCACGTGGGCCTCGTAGATGATCTCATCCTTGAACGGGCGGTTCGGCCGCGTCCCGACGCCGACGCTGTCCGGCTTGAGCGCGATGCTTTTCGGCGCCTGCGCGCCCGAGTCGAGCGCCCGGTAGCTCGGCCCCGAGGCGTAGATCGTCTCGGTGGCCTGGCTGGGCGTGAGCGGATCGTGGCTGATCTCCAGCGCATACGGATCGATCAGCAGCTTGTTGGGGTTGAAGCGGTTGCCCTGCGCGTCCACGTCGCTGACGAAGCCCAGCGTCGAGCCCTTGCTCCAGGAGGCGTTGTAGGTCCAGTTCGGCCCCCAGGCGCGGTAGCCGTAGTAGACCGCGCCGGTTACGCCGTAGGTGTTGGCCAGGGTTGCGACCGAGGCGGTTTTGGACCAGATGTTGCTGGCGTCCTTGGTCATCACGTAGCGGACCTTCTCCTGCGCGCCGCTGGGCTGGGCGTAGATCCAGACCTCGATCCTGGTGGCGCGGGATGAGTAGACCCGGAAGGTGATGTTGGCTTGGCCGGCGTCGTAGGTGGCGCCCAGATTGTTGGGGCCGACCGCCAGGGTCGCGGGGACAGCGGGGCGGCAGAGCGCCGCGAACAACAGCAGGCACAGCGCTGCAATCCGGAGGCGGGGGCGGATGAAAGCGGGCATCACGTCAACTCCTTGCATCAAACATCAGTGTTCGCGGCGGCCGTCGGCGGGGTTGGGCGGTGTGATTGGCGATCTATTTCTTAAGATAGTGTAAAACAAGCTCAACAGCTTTGTCAATTGGACAAACAAACATCTCATCAGCCCTTAATCAAGCGCTAAGATGGGCGGCTGGCGGGCCTGGCGGCGGCGTGCTACAGTCGGCGGCTGGCCCATCTTGCGGAGAAACGAGCATGAACGAATGGACGAAGCCTGAGCGCCTGCGCGCCCAATACCGGGACGCGGGCAACCTCGACGCCCGGATCGCGCTGCATGCGCGCTACAGCACCAACCGCTACGGCTTCCATCGCTGGGTGCTGGACCAGATCGACGCGCCGGCCGACGCCGCAGTGCTGGACGCGGGCTGCGGCTCGGCCCGGCTGTGGAGCGGCAACGCGGCGCGCACGCCCCCCGGCTGGCGTGTCACGCTGGCGGATTTCTCGCCCGGCATGCTGGCCGATGCCAGCCGCACCGTCGCCGGGCTGCGGCCGCAGTTCGCGCTGCTCAACGCCGACATTCAATCCCTGCCGCTGGACGACGCGCTGTTCGATGTGGTGATTGCCAACCATATGCTCTACCACGTCGCCGACCGGCCGCGCGCCTACGCCGAGATCCGGCGCGTGCTGCGGCCCGGCGGCCTGCTGGTCGCCGCCACCAACAGCCGGGGCACGATGCGGGAATATGATCAGCTCGTCGCCCGCTTCACGCCTGATCCGGCGGCGCGTTCGTTCCAGCCCTCGGAGTCGTTCAGCCTGGAGAGCGGCGGCGCGGAGCTGGCCGACCACTTCGCCGCCGTCGAGCTGCGCCGCTACGAGGACGCGCTGGAGGTGACGGAATCCGCCCCGCTTGTCGCCTACGCCGCCAGCTGCGGCATGATGGACCCATCCCAGCTGGCGGCGATGGGCGCGTTCCTCGACGCCGAGATCGCCGAGCGCGGCCCGTTCCGCATCTCCAAGGATGTCGGCCTGTTTCTGGCGCGGCGGGCGGCGTAGGGGTCAGGGATCAGGGATCAGGGATCAGGGATTGGTTGGCCGAAGCCGTGAAGCGCCTTTGGCTGTGCCCGCCGCCGGGGAGTCCGGCCTGGCCCCTGACCCCTGATCCCTGACCTCAATGCCGTCCGGCCTGATCCCTGCCCCTAAATCATGCTGCGCATTGCGCGGAGTGGCGCTATAATGCTCCAAGCCAACGAGAGACCATCAAACCCTACGGAGCCACACAATGAGAGACCCCCTAGCAACGGCGCGCGCCGCCCTGGCGCAGAGCGACCGTGACACCGCCTACCAGGAGCTGGCCCAGGCGCTGCGCCAGAATCCCGCCAACGGCGAGGCCTGGTACCTGATGGCCCAGGTGATTCGCGACCCGTCCCAGCGCCAGGACTGCCTGACCCGCGCCGAAGCCCTGGGCTACGTCGCGCCGTCGCTGCCCGGCCTGCCGACCGTGCCGCTGACAGCGCTGGAGCCGGAGCCCCCCGCGCCGGCCTGGCAGCCGTCGGCCGCCGCCGAGCGCATCGCCGAGAACCGCCTCGCGCAGACCCACGACTGGTCAGCGCCGATCGACCGCGCGCTGTACGACCAGCCCGCCGGCTGGGCCGGCGCGCCCCGCCCACCGCGCCGGCTGGAGATCGGCAAGCTGCTCGCCGGCCTGGGCGCGCTGCTGCTGATCGTCGGCATCGTGTCGTCGTTCGTGCCCCAGTTCCGCCCGGTCGTGCGCCAGTCCGTCGACCCGCGCACGCTCCAGCGCATCGGCGGCGACGGCAATTTTTTTCTGACGCTGGGCGACGATCCGCTGAGCCTTGATCCGGCGCTTGAGGAATCATCGCCGCTGCTCTCGCGCCAGCTGTTCAGCGGCCTGGTCAAACTCGACAGCGACCTCCAGGTCGTACCTGATCTGGCCGAGTCCTACGAGGTGTCCGAGGATCAGCGCACCTATACCTTCAAGCTGCGCGCGCCGGCCAGGTTTTCCAGCGGCCGCGAGCTGACCGCCGAGGATGTGCGCTGGAGCCTGGAGCGGGCCACCGATCCCGCGACCGGCCATATCAATGCCGCCGCCTACCTTGACGACATCGACGGCGCCAGTGAAAAAATTGCTGGCAAGGCCGAGCGCCTGACCGGCCTGGAGGTCATCGACGAGCAAACGATCGCCATCACCCTGCACGAGCCGAGCACCGTGTTTCTTGCCAAACTGACCTTCCCGACGGCCGCGGTGCTGGATCGTCGCTCGATTGAGGCCGACCCCGAGGGCTGGACCGAGAAGCCGGTTAGCTCCGGCCCGTTCCAGCTGGACTATTGGGACCATCGCAAGCGCATGGAGCTGATCCCCAACGAGCACTACCCGGGCCAGCCGGCAAAACTGGGCCGCCTGACCTTCCTGATCGGCGCCGAGGGCGCCAATCCGCTGGGGTTGTACGAGACAGGCGTCATCGACATGGCCGGCGTCAGCGGCTACAGCCTGGATCGGATCAACGATCCGTCGGATCCGCTGCACGCCGAGCTGCAATCCTCGGTCTCGCTTTCCACCAGCTATATCGCCTTCAATGTGCGCCAGGCGCCGTTCGACGATCCCAAAGTGCGCGAGGCGTTCAGTCTGCTGATCGACCATCGCAAGCTGGCTGACGTTTCTTACAACGGCACCGCGCTGATCGCCCGCGGCCTGCTGCCGCCCGATTTGCCGGGTGCCAATCCCGAGGCCCTGCCGGAGCCGCGCTATGATATCGAGCGCGCCAAGCAGCTGCTGACTGAATCGAGCTACGGCGGCGCCGACAAGCTGCCGAAAATCGTGGCCATGGGCGGCGGCAACGTCGGCCTGCTGGCGCAAATCGCCAAGGAGCAGCTGGGGATTGAGATCGAGGTGCGCTCGGTCGACGGCCGCACCAAGCCGTACATCGAGGCGCTGGAGGAGGGGCAGTTCCAGCTTTACGATTTCGGCTGGACCGCCGATTTCCCTGATCCGCAGAATTTTATCCAGGTCTTGTTCGGCACTGGCGCCTATTATAACTACGGCGGCTACTCGAATCCCAAAGTCGACGATCTCGTGAACAAAGCCAAGGGCGAGGGCGACCCGGACAAGCGAGCCGCGCTGTACCAACAGGCCGAGCGCCAGCTCATGGACGACCACGCTCTGGTACCGATCGTCCATGGCACGAGCCACCGGCTGGTCAAGCCCTACGTCGACGGGCTGGTGGTCACGCCTCAGGGCTTGCTCGATTTGGCGGGCGTGTCGCTGCGCCGCTAGGCCGATGGAAGCGGAGCGATGGACGGGCCGGCTGGCGATTGTCAGCCGGCCCGCCGCGTTGCAGGGGCTAGCTGGCGGCGCGGGCTTGCAGTGCGGGCGCCAAGTGGCGATCGAACCAATCGACGGCCAGGCGGGCCACTTCCTCCAGCGCGCCCGGCTCCTCGAACAGATGGCC
>DASWWB010001054.1:0-4120 GCA_036406115.1 Herpetosiphonaceae bacterium | reverse complement strand
AGGCTCCATGCGCAAAATTTCGCTCTCCGACCGGCTCCGCTACGGCTTCGACAACACCATGGCCCGCGGCCCGGTCGCGCTGATCGGTTGGCTGGCCCTGCTCTCGCTGCTGCTGATCCTCCTCACCGCCGGCATCGTGTTCCTGACCGGCATCGGCGTGCGCGACGACGGCAGCCAGCCCGATTTCGGCGGCCTGCTCTGGGGCAGCCTGATGCGGGCGATGGACGCCGGCGCGGTCGGCGCCGACACCGGCGGCTGGCGCTACCTGCTGATGATGCTGATCGTGACGATCGGCGGCATTTTCATCGTCAGCACGCTGATCGGCGTCCTGACCAGCGGCATCGAGAGCCGGCTGGAGACGCTGCGCAAAGGCCGCTCGTTCGTCGTCGAGCAGAACCACACGGTGATCCTGGGCTGGTCCTCGCAGATTTTCGCGGTCATCGGCGAGCTGATCGCCGCCAACGCCAACAAGCGCGGCGCCTGCATCGCGGTGCTGGCCGACAAAGACAAAGTCGAGATGGAAGATGAGATCCGCGCCAAGCTCGGCGACACTCGCGGCACCCGCATTGTCTGTCGCAGCGGCACGCCGGTCGATCTGGCCGATCTGGAGATCATCAACCCCCACGCCGCCCGCTCGATCGTGATTCTGGCGCCGGAGAGCGAGAACCCCGACTCCTACGTGATCAAATCGATGCTGGCGCTGACCAACAACCCTCAGCGCCGCAAAGAGCCCTATCACATCGTCACCGAGATCCGCGACCCCAAGAACCTGGAGGTGGCGCGGATGGTCGGCCGCCAGGAGGCCGAGCTGGTGCTGGTCGGCGACCTGATCGCCAGGATCACGGTCCAGACCTGCCGCCAGTCGGGGCTGTCGGTGGTCTACAACGAGCTGCTGAACTTCGAGGGCGACGAGATCTACTTCCACGCCGAGCCGTCGCTGGTCGGCAAGCCCTTCAAGGCGGCGCTGCTGGCCTACGAGCAGTCGGCGGTGCTGGGCCTGCGCCTGGCCGACGGCGCGGCGCTGCTCAATCCGCCGATGGACCGGCTCATCGCCGCCGGCGACAAGCTGATTGTCGTCAGCGCCGACGACGACACGATCCGCCTGGCCCCCGCCGCCGCGCCCGCCGTCAGCGCCGAGGCCGTCCGCTCCGGCGCCGCCGACGCCGCCCAGCCGGAGCAAACCCTGGTCCTGGGCTGGAACCAGCGCGCCCCCAGCATCATCCGCGAGCTGAACAACTATGTCGCGCCCGGCTCGACGACGCTGGTGGTAACCGAATCGCTGCCCGACGGCGAGCTGCGCGAGCGGCTGGCGGCCGGCGCCAACCAGGCGGTGGTCTTCGAGGAGGGCGACACCGCCGACCGGGCCACGCTCGACGAGCTGGACATGCGCCGCTTCCAGCATGTGATCGTCCTCAGCGCCTCCGACGACCTGGAGACCCAGGAGGCCGACTCGCGGACGCTGATCACGCTGCTGCACCTGCGCGACATCGGCGAAAAGCTCAAGCTGGAGTTCACGATCGTCAGCGAGATGCTCGACGAGCGCAACCGCCAGCTCGCCGAGGTCACCCAGGCCGACGACTTCATCGTCAGCAACCAGCTCGTGGGCCTGATGCTCTCGCAGATCGCCGAGAACAAGGAGCTGACGGCGGTGTTCAACGACCTGTTCAACGCCGACGGCGCCGAAATCTATCTCAAGCCGGCGGCGGCGTTCGTCGCGCCGGGCGCGCCGGTCAATTTCGCCACGGTCGTCGAGTCGGCGGCCCGCCAGGGCGCGGTGGCGTTCGGCTACCGGCTGGCGGCCGAGGCCAACGACGCCGCCAAGGCCTACGGCGTGCGGCTCAATCCGGCCAAATCGGCGCCGGTCACTTTCGGGCCTGATGACAAGATCGTGGTGCTGGCGGAGAGCTAGCGCCGCCGGGCAATGATTGTTCACAGGGGCGGCGGCGCCGGCTCGCAGGTTCCGTGATACGTTTCACGAGGATAAGCAAGCACAGGAGGCCGCCAATGACCGCCATCAGCGAAATCGCGCCGGAACGGGATGGATTGATCCAGGGCGCGCTGCCGCGCATCGACTACCGCGACGCCTTCGCCGCGCCGCTGCCCGCCGGCCGCTTCGCCGGCATCGACGAGCTGGCCCGCGCCTATTTCCTGGCCCAGCCGGCCTGGTTGCGCGCAATCAGCATGAACCTGCCGGGGCGGCAGGCCCTGGAGCGGCAGCTGGCGGCGACAACGTTTGCAGTCGGCGAGTCGATCGGCTCCTGGCGAATCTGGGAGCGGGGGGCCGACGAGATTGTGTTCGGCGAGTCGCTGGGCTTTATGACCTACCGCTTCTCGCTGGCGCTGCGCCGCGACGAGGGCGGCGAGTCGCTGATCGCCGCAACGGTCGCCAGCACGCCCGGGGCGCTGGGCAAGGCCTATTTCCGCGTCGTCCGGCTGCTCCACAAGCGCTTCGTGCGCCTGACGCTGCGCTACGCGCTGGCCGCCCGCTAGCGGCCCGGGTCCGGCCCAAACCCGCCCCAATGGGCCGAATGACCATCGAGCTAAGGAGCAGCTATGAACCTGGAGACCCTGGCCGTGCATGCCGGCCATGCCCCGGACGCGGCCACCGGCGCCGTGACGCCGCCGATCCATCTGTCCACGACCTTCGAGCGCGAGCCGGACGGCGGCTACCCGCGCGGGCACATGTACAGTCGCAACAGCAATCCCAACCGCGCGATGCTGGAGGCGCGGCTGGCGGCGCTGGAGGGCGGCGCCCACGCGGCGGCCTTCGCCTCGGGCTCGGCGGCGACGATGAGCGCGCTCCAGGCGCTGCGCCCCGGCGATCACGTCGTCGCGCCGCTCGATGTCTACTCCGGCACGCCCCGGCTGCTGCGCGAGCTGTTCGCGCCGTGGGGCCTCCAGGTCTCGTTCGTCGATCAGACGGATCTGGCGGCGGTGCGGGCGGCGCTGCGGCCGGAGACGCGGCTGATCTGGGCCGAGACGCCCTCCAACCCGCTGCTGAAAATCACCGACCTGGCAGCGCTGGCGGAGCTGGCCCACGGCGCCGGCGCCCTGCTGGCCTGCGACAACACCTGGGCCACGCCGGTGGTGCAGCGGCCGTTCGAGCTGGGCGCCGACCTGGTTTTGCACTCGACGACCAAGTACCTGGGCGGTCACAGCGATGTGCTGGGCGGCGCCCTGATCGCCCGCGAGGACAGCGAGCTGTGGGAGCGCGTCCGGGCCATCCAGATCGCCGGCGGCGCGGTGCCGTCGCCCTTCGAGTGCTGGCTGATCCTGCGCGGCGTCCAGACGCTGCCGCTGCGGGTCCGCGCCCAGTCGGCGAGCGCGCTGCTGCTGGCCGAGGCGCTGGCGGAGCATCCCGCCGTCGAGGCGGTCCACTATCCCGGCCTGCCCGCGCACGCCGGCCACGCGCTGGCCTCCCGCCAGATGCGCGGCTTCGGCGCGATGCTGTCGGTCCAGGTGCGGGGTGGCGCGGCGGAGGCGCTGGCGGTTGCCGGCCGCGTCCGGCTGTGGACCCGCGCCACCAGCCTGGGCGGCCCCGAGAGCCTGATCGAACACCGGGCCTCGATCGAGGGCCCCGGCACCCACACGCCGCCCAATCTGCTGCGCCTGTCGATCGGCCTGGAGCACCCCGACGACCTGCTGGCCGATCTGCTGGCGGCGCTGGCGGGGTAGGGATGGGCTATCGGCTGTCAGCTGTCGGCTATCAGGAAGCGCCTTTGCGCTGGGCGGCGCTCCGCGTGGCGCCGCCGCAGCCTGAGAGCTGTCAGCTGTCGGGCTGCGACCGTGCGTTTTGCGGCGCGAGATGTGGCGCCGCCGGGGCCTGATAGCTGATAGCTGGCAGCTGATAGCTGGCAGCTGATACCTGACACCCGATAGTTGGCCCATCCCCCGTCAGCCGCCCATCAGCCCTTCGCCTATGGTTTCCCCGGATCGGCGCTGCCTATAATCGGGCATTGATTGATCTGTTTGAGGAGACCACCGCGATGATTCGACGCATTCCCGGGCTGCTGCTGGCGCTGGCGCTGGCGGCAGGCTGCTCAGCCCCCGCCGGCTCGCCGGCTCCGAGCGCGAGCCCCGCGCGGCCGACCGTCACCCAAGCCGCTGCGGCGCCAACCCA
>DASWWB010001053.1:0-5631 GCA_036406115.1 Herpetosiphonaceae bacterium | reverse complement strand
CCATCGATCAGCGCCTGAGCGGCGGCCAGCCCTCGCTCGACAGCTGGCCGGCGACCGGCGCCAGCTGGGCGGCGCTCAACCGCCTGACCTACGGGCCGCGTCCCGAGGAGCTGCGGCGAGCCGGCGAGATCGGCCTGGCGGGCTGGATCGAGGAGCAGCTGGCCCCCGCCAGCCTCGCCGACGCCGCACTCGACCGCCGGCTGCGCGGCCTCGATTCGCTCGGCCTGGAGCCCAACGAGCTGGAGGCCTGGGAGCCAGTTGATGTGATCGGCGAGCTGCGCCAGGCGACGCTGCTGCGCCGAGTCTACAGCCGCCGCCAGCTGTATGAGCTGATGGTCGAGTTCTGGACCGACCACTTCAATATTTTCATCGACAAGGGCGACTGCTGGATGCTCCAGCCGGCGTTCGACCGCGAGGTGATCCGCCGCCACGCCCTGGGCAACTTCCGCGAGCTGCTCCAGGCCAGCGCCCGCGGGCCGGCGATGCTGGTCTATCTCGACAACCAGGCCAATCTGGCGGCCGCGCCCAACGAAAACTACGCCCGCGAGCTGCTGGAGCTGCACAGCCTGGGCGTGGACGGCGGCTACGAGCAGCGCGATGTGATGGAGCTGGCCCGCTGCCTGACCGGCTGGACCGTCAAGCGCCATTTCTGGCTGGGCGAATGGACCTTCGACGCCGCCGTCCACGCGCCGGGCGACAAAATCGTGCTGGGCAGGCGCATCGCCGCCGGCGACCAGTCCGAGGCCGAGCAGGTGATCGATATGCTGGCGGCCCATGAATCGACCGCCCGCTTCATCGCCGGCAAGCTGGCCCGCTGGCTGCTCGCCGACGAGCCGCCCCCGGCGCTGGTGGGGCGCGCGGCGGCGGCGTTCGGCAGGAGCGGCGGCGACATCGCGGCCACGCTGCGGGTCATTTTGCTGGATGGGCTGGCCGGCGCGCCGGAGCTGGCGCCCAAAATCAAGCGGCCGCAGCAGTTCGTCGCCGCCGCGCTGCGCCAGCTCAACGCCGACAGCGACGGCGGCCCGGCGCTCCAATCATTCCTGGCGGCGATGGGCCAGCCGCTGTTCGGCCACCCCACGCCCGACGGCTACGCCGACCGCGCCGCCGCCTGGCAGGGCAACCTTCTGCCGCGCTGGCAGTTCGCCCTGGCCCTGGCCCGCAACGAGATCGCCGGCACGACGATCGATCTCAGCGACCTGAGCCAGGCCGGCGGCGGGGCGACTGCCGCCGAGCAGCTCGACCGATTCGCCGGCTGGCTGCTCGGCGCGCCGCTGCCGCCGGGGCCGCGCCGGGGGCTGTTGGCCAGCTTGCAGGGCGGCGATGAGGCTGATCAAACAGCGCTGGCGCTGGCCGCGCTGCTCGCGTCGCCGCAATTTCAGTGGCGCTAGGAGGCGTTATGTCAACGATATCCCGTCGATCCTTTTTGCGCTCGGCCAGCGCCGCCAGCGTGTCGATCTGGCCGGCCTGGATGCCGCGCGTCTCGTTCGCGCCGGCCCACGCCGGCCCGCGCGGCGACGTGCTGATCGTGATCTTTTTGCGCGGCGCCGCCGACGCGCTGAACATGGTCGTGCCGCACGGCGAGGCCGCCTACTACGAGCAGCGGCCGACCATCGGCATCGCCCGGCCTGACGACGGGCGCGCCGCCAGGGGCGAGCGGACCATCGACCTCGACGGCTTTTTCGGCTTCCACCCGGCGCTGCGCCCGCTGCTGCCGGCCTGGGAGGACGGCCAGCTGGCGATCGTCCACGCCTGCGGCGCCCCTGACGAATCGCGCAGCCACTTCAAGGCGATGGAGCTGATGGAGCGAGGGGTGAGCGACGAGCGCGGCCCGGCCTCGGGCTGGATCGGCCGCCACCTGGCCTCGCTCGACACCGGCAACCAATCGCCGCTGCGGGCGCTGGGCCTGGGCGCCCAGCCGCCGCGCTCGCTGAGCGGCCAGGTCCCGGCCTCGGCGCTGCGCTCGATCACCGACGTGCATCTGAGCCAGGACCCGCGGGCGGCGCTGCGGATGCAGGCGGCCCTGGCGGCGCTCTACGCCGGCGATGCGCCGCTCAGCGCCGTCGGCCGGGAGACGCTGGAGATTCTCGACACGCTCACCAAGCTCGATCCCGCCGGCTACGTCCCCGCGCGCGGCGCCAGCTACCCCGAGACCGAGTTCGGCCTGGGCCTGCGCCAGATCGCGATGCTGATCAAAGCCGAGGCGGGGCTGGAGGTGGCGGCGCTGGACCTGGGCAACTGGGACACCCATTTCGCCCAAGGCGGCAGCGGCGGCCTGATGGCCGGCATGCTCGCCGAGCTGGCGGCGGGCCTGGCGGCGCTCCACGCCGATCTCAGCGACTACCAAGACCGGCTGAGCGTGGTGACGATGTCCGAGTTCGGCCGCCGGCTCCAGGAAAACGCCAGCCTGGGCACCGACCACGGCCACGGCGGCTTGCTGCTGCTGATGGGCGCCAACCTGGCCGGCGGACGGGTCCATGGCCCCTGGCCGGGATTGGCGCCCGAGCAGCTGATCGGGCCGGGCGATCTGGCGGTGACGACCGACTACCGCGACGTGCTGGGCGAGCTGTGCGCCAGGCGGCTCAACAACCAGGCGCTGGGCGAGATCTTCCCCGGCTACGCGCCGCGCTTCCCCGGCGTCTTCAGCTAGCCGCCAGCTCGTCGCGGACCGCCGCGACCATCTCCAGCGAGCGCAGGCGCGCCTCGCGCTCGAAAATATGCGAGGTGACCATCAGCTCGTCGGCGCCGGTGCGGGCGATGATCGATTGCAGGCTGCGGCGGACCGTCTCCGGCGCGCCGACCGCCGAGTAGGCCAGCATGCTCGGGCCGCCTGCTTGCTCAAGCGGCGCCAGCCGCTCGTCGCCGGGATCGATCGGCGGCGGGATGGGGCTGGAGACGCCGCGCTGCATGTTGAGGAAGGCCTGTTTGATGCTGGTGAAGTGGCGCTGGGCCTCGGCGTCGGTCGGGGCGGCCACGGCGTTGACAGCGACCATCGCGTAGGGCCGCTCCAGCTGGGCCGAGGGCCGGAAGCGGCTGCGGTAGATGTCCAGCGCCGGCAGCAGCTGGGCCGGGGCGAAATGCGAGGCGAAGGCGAACGGCAGGCCGAGCAGCGCCGCCAGCTGGGCGCTGAAGGTGCTGGAGCCGAGCAGCCAGATCGGGACGCGCGAGTCGCTGCCGGGGATGGCGCGCAGGGTCTGGCCGGGCTCGGGCGGGCCGAACAAAGCTTGCAGCTCCTGCACATCTTGGGGGAAGCTCTCGGCGCTGGCGGCGATGTCGCGGCGCAGGGCGCGGGCGGTGCGCAGATCGGTGCCGGGCGCCCGGCCCAGCCCCAGGTCGATCCGGCCCGGGTACAACGCCTCCAGCGTGCCGAACTGCTCGGCGATCACCAGCGGCGCGTGGTTGGGCAGCATCACGCCGCCGGAGCCGACGCGGATGCTGGTGGTGGCCGCCGCCAGCGCGCCGATCACCACCGCCGGCGCCGAGCTGGCGACCGACTGCATGTTGTGATGCTCCGCCACCCAGATCCGCCGGAAGCCCAGCCGCTCGGCATGGCGCGCCAGCTCCAGGCTGTTGGCCAGCGCCTCGCGCGGGCCGCCGCCCTCGAAAATCGTCGCCAGGTCCAGCACCGAAAACGGGATCGCGCCCGTCCCGCCGTTCACGTGAGATTCCGCCATCGCGCAGCTCCTTCCACATCCGCCAGCGCCAGGCCGGCGGTTTCCCAGTCAATCATCCGTCGCGTGCGTCGCCAGTAATTCGTGGGCCGTCGCCGCCACCGCCCGCCGCAGCTCGTCGGGCTCGACGACCAGCGCGTGGCGGCCGAAGCCGCAGACCAGCATCCGCGCCAATTCCAGCGACTCCAGGCGCAGCGCCAGGGTCAGCCAGCCGCGCTCGCAGGGCTCGCCGAGCTGCCGGTAGCGCCCCGGCACGATCCGCTGCGCGAAGCCCAGCCACTCCGGGTGGATGCGCAGGGTGCAGGCGTAGCCCTCGGCCAGCTCGCCGAAGCGGGCCAGCTGGTCGCGCCAGAAGGCGGGCAGATCGAAATCCGGCCGGCGGCAAAAGGTTTCGTCGAGCAGGCGCAGCCGGCGGAAGCGGGCCACGCGGTAGGCGCGCAGCTCGCCGTCGCGCTCGGCCACCAGGTACCAGAAGCTCGACTTGGCCACCAGGCTGTAGGGCGCCAGCGTCCGCTCGACGACTTGGCCGTCGCCGCGCTCGTAGACCGCCGCGAGCAGCCGGTCCTCCTCGACGGCCCGCTGGAGATCGGGCCACCAGGGCAGCGGCTGCGCGTCGCGCCACCACCAGGTCGGGTCGATCAGGAGGCGCTGGCGCAAGTGCTCGACCGCCGGGCGATGGGCGGCGGGCAGGATCGCCCGCAGCTTGAGCAGCGTCCGCTCGGCGGCGCCGTCCAGCCCGAGCTCGCGCAGCAGCGCGGCGTTGTCGCCGACGAACAGCGTGCGGATCTCGCCCTCCTGCATGCCGGCCAGGGTCGCGCGGTAGCGCTCGTCGAGGCTCACGCCGCCGCCATGGCCGCCCTCCGCCACGATCGGCACGCCGGCGGAGCAGAGCGCGTCGAGGTCGCGCAAAATCGTGCGCCGCGACACCTCCAGCCGCTCGGCCAGGCAGCAGGTCGTCGTTTTGCCGCCCGCCTGGAGCAGCAGCATAATCGCCAGCAGCCGATCCGCCCGCATCAGCCCTCCCGAATCGCCAAACTTGGGTGACACAAGATGTCACCCAAGTCAGTATATCATTGAATCAGTGACAGATTGGCTTAGGGAGGGACGAACAATGACTCAGCAGCAGATCCAAGCGGCCGGCGGCGAGATTTTTTGCGAGGAGCGGGGCGACGGGCCGGCGCTGGTGCTCATCCACCCCGGCTTCGCCGACAGCCGGGTCTGGGACGGGCAGTGGGCGGCGCTGGCGGGACGCTTCCGCGCCATCCGCTACGATCAGCGCGGCTTCGGTCGCTCGCAGGCGGCGGCGGGGCCGGTCGATCGGCGGGCGGAGCTGGCCGGCGTGCTGGACGCGCTGGATGTATCCTCCGCGATCCTGGTCGGCTGCTCGCAGGGCGGCGAGATCGCGCTGGATTTCGCGCTGGAGCGGCCGGAGCGCGTGGCGGCGCTGGCGCTGGTCTCGACCGTCCCCAGCGGCTTCGAGCTGCAAGGCGAGCCGCCGGCGGCGCTGCTGGAGCTGTTCGCGGCGCTTGAGCAGGGCGAGCTGGAGCAAGCGGCCGAGCTGCAAGTCCGGCTCTGGCTGGACGGCGCTGAGCGCCAGCCGGGCGAGCTGCCGGCGGCGCTGCGGCGGCAGGTGGCGGAGCTGGGCATGCAAGGATTGACCGGCGGCGGCTTCGGCCAGGAAGACGAGCGGCCGCTTCAGCCGCCGGCGGCGGGGAGGCTGGGCGAGGTGCGCGCGCCGACGCTGGTCGTGGCCGGCGCGCTCGACCATCCCGAAGTGCTGCGCGGCGCCGCGACGCTGGCGGCGGGCATCGCGGGCGCGCGCGAGCTGACGCTGCCCGGCTACGCTCATCTGCCCATGCTGGAGCAGCCGGAGCGCTTCAACCGGGCGCTGCTGGAGTTCCTGGGCGCGACGGAGCTGCGGCGCGGCGCCTGAGCCGCCGCCTCCCGGCCCAAGCGGCGGGGT
>DASWWB010001052.1:0-3926 GCA_036406115.1 Herpetosiphonaceae bacterium | reverse complement strand
GATGAGGCGACATACCAGATCCGGGCACAGACCACGCCCAGGACGATGCCCATCACCAGCCCGTCCCAGGCGATGTTGGGGTTGTAGCCGCGCAAGTGCGCCCGATACGAGCCGAGCCAGCCGCCGAGCATCGCCCCGCCCAAAATGCAGATGGCGTACATGCGGATGATAATCGGTCCCAGCTCAAGCAAATTCGGGCCAAACGGAGGTTGCATAGGGGCTCCTGCTTTCCAAGTGTGCATCGGCCCAACGGGCCGCCGGCGATTGTAGATGAGCCCTGGGCGGATGTCAAAGCGCGCTGGCACGCTTGTTGCCGCACAAAGAGGCCGTGTCCAACTCTTGGACACGCGCTGAAAAGGAGCTGGTATGAACAAACGTGTGCGATTGGGCGCGGCCCTGGCGCTGGCGGCGTCCTTGCTGATAAGCCCTGCGGCGGCTCAGCAGCCGTCGGCGGCGACCGCCGAGCTGAAAGATGTGACGGGCAAGGTGGTCGGCAGCGCCACGGTGACGGCCCAGGCCGACGGCTCGGTCAAGCTCCAGCTGACGGTCGCCGGCCTCGCGCCTGGCGAGCATGGCATCCATTTCCACACGATCGGCGCCTGCGCGCCGACCTTCGAGGCCGCCGGCCCGCACTTCAACCCCGAGAGCAAGCAGCACGGCCCCAATAATCCCGCCGGGCCCCACGCCGGCGATCTGCCCAATCTGACCGCTGACGCCAGCGGCAACGCCACCTACGAGGCGACGACGACGCGCGCCACGCTCGGCACCGGCGCCAACACCCTGCTCGACGGCGACGGCAGCGCGCTCGTCATCCACGAGAAGCCCGACGACTATGCGACCGATCCCTCCGGCAACAGCGGCGCCCGCCTGGTCTGCGGCGTGATCACCGCCGCCCAGGCCCAACCAACCGCAGCCCCGACCAGCGCCCCGACCGCCAGCGCGCCGACGACGGTGCCCACCGCCGCCCCGCCCGCCGGCGGAGCGCCCGGCAGCCTGCCCAACACCGGCGCCGCCGAGACTGTCGCCCCGACGCTGCTGGCGATGATCGGCCTGCTCCTGCTCGCCGGTGCCTGGGCGGTGCGCCGCCGGGCTGCGTAGGGTTTTTAGGGGTCAGGGGTCAGGGATCAGGCCGGATCGAAGGGCGGCGGGCGCGGCTAGAACTCCCTCCCGCCTACGTCGCGGAACCATCCCTGACCCCTGCCCCTGACCCCTGACCCCTGACCCCTGACCCCTGACCCCTGACCCCTGACCCCTGACCCCATCACTGATCACGCCAGCGCCGCCAGCCCTCCTCCAGCTGGGCGAACGACTGGCCGTAGGTCGCCGCGTACTGGGCCTGGCCGGGCTGCTGGCCGCCGCCGGAAACATACAGCTGATCGAAGCGCTCGCGGCCGTAGGTCGCCAGGAGATAATCGACGAACGACGCCCACTGGTAGTACAGCACGTTCATCCCGCCCAAGCCGACCGATGCGTAGTGCGTGCCAAGCGGCAGCGCGGCGCCGCTGTCGCGGTACTCGCGGGCGAAGGCTGCGAAATCCTGCTTGCCGCCCAGCCAGTAGCGGCCCGCCCCCCAGGTCGCGAAGCCTTCGGAGAGGATGAGATCGGCGGCGAGATGGGGCGGGCCGTAGCGGTCCTGCTCCAGCTGGTGGACGAACTCATGCGCGGCGATGTTGACCACCCGCTGCCGCGCGATGCCGGCGCAGCTGTAGATGTAAATCACCCGGATATCCGAGTAGGTGACGCCGTGGAAGCCGCAGGCCTCGTCCTGGCTGAGCACCACCCGCACCCGCCCCGCCAGCCCGATCCCGGTCCGCTGCTGGACATAGCCCAGCGCCCCTTGCAGATCGGCCAGCAGCGCTTCCTGCTCGTCGCGGTAAAGATCGGCCTCCAGCACCAGATCGATCTGGTCGCTGGCGCCGTCTGCGTCCGAGGTCGTGATCCGGACCGCCACCGCCGGCGGCAGCGGCGTGACCTGGCTGACCGGCACGCTGGCCTGGCTGTCCTCGAAATAGGCGCTCAGCGGCGCGTAGTGCGTCTTCGGGTCGCCGGAGCTGTTGACAAACAGGGCGATCAGCCCCAGGAAAAGCAGCGCCGGGCCGATCGTCGCCCAGCGTGAAGTTCGATGCAGCACCACAGTGTCTCCGTTGTCGAGAGTCCCGCGCTATTTTAGCACGGTCGTTCGGTGGGGGTTAGGGATCAGGGATCAGGGGTCAGGCCGGATCGAAGGATAGCGAGCGCCACCAGAGGCGCATGCCATCCCCAGCAGCGGCAACATCCCCGATCCCCGATCCCTGATCCCTGATCCCCGATCCCTGATCCCCGATCCCTGATCCCCGATCCCTGATCCCTGATCCCTGATCCATCACCGTATGCTCATCTTGCAATTTCGGCGGCTGGCGGTACAATCGCGGGACATTAGGCGGAACGGAGCGACGGTATGGCCTGGTTGCGGCGCACCAGCGACGAGCAGCGCGAAATACGACGGAACAGCATGCTGGGGCTGGTCAACGGGGTGGGATTCACGCTGGGCGAGGCCCTGAGCGACGCCAATCTGGTCCTGACGCTATTTATCCGCGAGCTGGGGGCCTCAGCGATGCTGGTCGGGCTGCTGCCGTCGCTCAAAAGCGGCGGCTGGCTGCTGCCGCAGCTGGTGATGGCGGGCAAGCTCCAATCCTGGCGCTACAAGCTGCCGGCCTACCGCCGGGCCGGGCTGGTGCGCTTCATCCTCTGGTCGCTGCTGACGGGCCTGGTCTGGATCTCGCCGCGGATCGGCGCCGGCTGGACGCTGACCGGCGTCCTGACGCTCTACGCGCTCTACAATCTGGCCGGCGGGACGGGCGGCCTGGCGTTCCAAGAAGTCGTGGCCAAGACCATCCCGCCCCGCCGGCGCGGCAACTATTTCGGCCGGCGCAACCTGCTGGGCGGGCTGGCGGCCTTTTTCATCGCCGGGCCGATCGTGACCTGGGCGCTGGACAGCGGCGGCGGCGGGCCGGGCTTCCCCGCCAACTACGGCCTGCTGCTCGCGGCCACCCTGATCTGCATCGGGCCGGCGCTGGTGGCCTTTATGATTGTCCGCGAGCCGCCGACCGAGTCGCCGCTGCCGGCGGTGGGCGCGCTGGGCATGTTCGCCGCCCTGCCGCGCATCCTGCGCCAGAACCAGACCTTCCGCCGCTTCATCGTCGCCCGCATGCTGACCCGCCTCGGCAGCCTGGCGGATCCGTTCTACATTATCTATGCCCGCGAGGTGCTGCTCGTGCCGGCCCAGTTGATCGGCGGCTACCTGGCGCTGCGCACGCTCTCGGCGGCGCTCTCCAATCTCTACTGGGCGCGGGTGGTCGATCGCCAGGGCAACCGCCGGCTGATGGTGCTGACCGGCATTTTGATTGTCTGCGTGCCGCTCTGGGCCTTGCTCTCGCCGGCGGCCGGGCTGGTCGGCGGCGCGACGGCCACCGGCTGGGCGTTCGGCGGCGTCTTCCTGCTGTTCGGCCTGAGCGTCGACGGCTCCGGCACCGCCGGCCTGACCTACGTGATGGAGACCGCGCCCGAGGCCGAGCGAACCGCCTACATGGGCATCGCCAACACCACCTTGGGCCTGGCGACGTTCTTCCCGGTGCTGGGCGGGCTGCTGGTCCAGCGGCTCGGCTACGTGCCGGTCTTCGCCCTGACGGCGCTGTTCGCCGCGCTGGGCCTGGCGCTCTCCTGGCGGCTGCCCGAGCCCCGGCTGCAAGCGCCAGCCGAGTCAATCTAAATAAATGACGCGCCCCGGGCTGCCTGGGGCGCATCATTTGGAAAGTTGATTGGCGCAGCGGCGCTTAGGCAGCGGCGCTCCCGCTCAGCAGGCGGACCTGGGCGGCGGGATCGTCAGCGACCACGATCGACTCGCCGACCAGGATCGCGTCGACCGACCAGGACCGCAGCAGATCGAG
>DASWWB010001051.1:0-3822 GCA_036406115.1 Herpetosiphonaceae bacterium | reverse complement strand
CCCCCGCTGCCGCGCGCGGAGCTGGCAGTAGGGCCGCTCGCCGGCAGAATCGCCGCCGCCGCCGGCTCGGCGGGCATGCGCCAGCGCGCCGCCGCCGTCGGCCGCCAGCTCCAAGCCGAACGCGGCGTCGAGCGCGGCGTCGAAACCATCCTGGCCCTTTGCGGGCAAGAAAGCGGGTGAAATCCATGCCTCATCGCAGCCTCCCTGTCACCATCGCCGGCCTCGGCTGCTACCTGCCGGCGCGCCGCGTCGCCACCGCCGAGCTGGCGGAGCGGATGGGCGTGTCGGCGGCCGCCGTCGAGCGCGCCACCGGGGTCGCCGAGCGGCGCTACGCCTCGGGCGAGACCACCTCCGGCATGGCCGCCGCCGCCGCCCGCATGGCCCTCGACGACGCCGGCCTCGCGCCCGGCGACCTCGACGCGATCATCGGCGCCTCGTCGGGGCCGCAACAGCTCATCCCCTGCACCGCCGCCCTGGTCCAGCGCGAGCTGGGCGCGCCCGAGGGCCGCAGCATTTGCTTTGATTTGAACGCGACCTGCCTGAGCTTTCTGCTGGCGCTCCAGCACGCCGCCCAGGCGGTGGCCGCCGGGATGTACCGCCGCGTGCTGATCTTCAGCAGCGAAATCGCCTCGACCTCGCTCAACCCGGAGTCCTGGGAGAGCGCGATGCTGTTCGGCGACGCCGCCGCCGCCGCCGTGGTCACCGCCACCGAGCCCGGCGCCGCAGCCGCGATCAATCTGGCCCGGGCCGCCACCTACAGCAGCGGCGCCGACCTGACCCGCTGCCTGGGCGGCGGCTCGCTCCACCACCCCAACGATCCCGCCACCACCAGCACGATGAATATGTTCGAGATGGACGGGCCGGCGATCTTCCGCCAGGCGCTGCGGCTCATGCTGCCGTTCGTCGATGAATTTTTCGGCGACTTGGGCTGGCGCCGCGAGGAGATCGACCTGGTGGTCCCTCATCAGGCCAGCCGCCACGCCATCGATCAGCTCAGCGCGCGGTTGGGCTTCCGGCCCGAGCAGGTCTTCAGCAATCTGCGCGAGCGCGGCAACTGCGTCGCGGCCTCGATCCCGCTGGCTCTGGCCGAGGCGCGGGCGGCGGGCAGGCTGCGGCGCGGCCAGCGCGTCCTGCTGATCGGCACCGGCGCCGGCCTGACGGTCGGCGCGCTGGCCCTGACGTTTTGACCAAGCTTATGTCACATCAAACTCAGCCGCTGGCCCTGGTGACTGGCGGCGGCAGCGGCATCGGCCGCGGGATCGCCCTGGCGCTGGCCCGGCGCGGCATGGCGCTGGCCCTGGCCGGGCGGCGGGCGGATCGGCTGGCGGCGGTCGCGGCGGAGATTCAGGCGGCGGGCGGATCGGCCTCCTGCCTGCAAGCCGATCTGACGGATCCCGGGCAGATCGCGGACCTCGCCGAGCGGGCGGCGGCGCTGGGGCTGCTGCGCGTGCTGGTCAACTGCGCCGGCGCGCTGGCGGGCGGCCCGTTCGCCGAGCGCTCGCCGGCGGAGATCGAGCAGGCGGTCGCGCTCAATCTGCTGGCGCCGCTGCTGCTGACCCGCCGGCTGCTGCCGGAGCTGCGGGCGCGGGGCGGCGCCGTGGTGCTGGTCGGCAGCATGCTGAGCTTCGTCCCGCTGCCGGGCGCGGCGCTCTACGCGGCGACCAAGCACGGCCTGCGGGCCTTCGGCGCCGCGCTGCGCTGCGAGCTGGCAGGGACCGGCGTGCGGCTGCTCACAGCCCATCCGCCCGGCACCGCCACCGCCCTGACCGCCGGGATGCGGCGCCGCGCCCCCGCGCTCTACCGCCCGGCGCGGCCCGAGCAGGTCGGCGAGCGGATCGTCCTGGCGCTGGAGCAAGGCCGCGAGGAGCTGGCCTGGGGCGCCGGCGAGCGGCTGCTGATCGGCATGGAGCGACTGGCGCCGACGCTGGCCGCCCGGCTCATCCGCCGGTTTCGCGGCCCGATCATGGACCTGTTCGCCGCCGGATGAAGCCCGCGCACACCAGGAGCCTGCGATGCAATCGATGCTTGAATCCGCCCCGGCCGGGAGCCACCCGGTGAGCGCGCCGCCCGCCGACTGGCAGGCCCAGCTTGACCAGTTCCGCGCCACGCGCCAGCCGCGCGCCCGCCGGATCGCCGGCCACGACTGGGAGTTGATCCGCGCCGGCGCCGGCGCCGAGGCGCTGCTGCTGCTGCCAGGCGGCCTGGCGGTCGCCGAGACCGCGTTTCGCTCGATCTGCCATTTCGAAAATCGTTATGTCACCTTGGCGATCACCTATCCCGAGACCATCCATCGCCTCGACGAGCTGATCAGCGGGCTGCTGGGGCTGCTGGACGCGGAGGGGCTGGCGACGGTGAGCGTGGTCGGCGGCTCGTACAGCGGGCTGGTGGCGCAGGCGCTGCTGCGGGCGGCGCCGGAGCGGATCGCGCGGATCGCGCTGTCGGACACCGGCGTGCCGCGGCCGGAGCGGGCCCGTCGCTCGGCCTGGAGCCGGCCGCTGGTGGCGCGGCTGCCGGTCCCGCTGCTGCGGCTGCTGTGGCGGCTGAGCGTGGCGGCCTTCCTGCGGCCGATGGCGGGCAACCGCGACTTCTGGCGGCGCTACTTCAACCAGCGGATCAGCGCGATGCGGCGGGCGGCCTGGCTCAGCCATCTGGATATCTGGCTGGAGTTCGACCGCACGCAGCGCTTCGCCCCGGGCGACCTGGCCGGCTGGCGCGGCAGGATGCTCCTCATCGAGGCCGAGCGCGACGGGCTGTTCGGCCCGGCGGAGCAGCGCCGGCTGCGCGAGCTGTATCCGGCGGCGACGGTCCGCACCTTCGCCGACAGCCCGCACTGCGCCTCGCTGGCCCGCATGGACGACTACATCGCCGCGATCGACGCTTTTCTGGAGGAGCAGCCATGAAACGCCGCCCGCCGCGCTGGACCCTGGCGCTGGCCCTGCTGTTCGCGCTCGACCGGCTGCTCAAATACGCGGCGGTCGTCAGGTTTTTCCGCCGCCCGCCGCCGCCGCCGCCCGCCGACTGGCCCAGCCTGTCGGTCTTGCAGCCGGTCACGCGCGGCGCCAGCGGCCTGGCCGGCAACCTGCGGGCGAGATTGGGCCACGGCTATCCCGGCGCAGTCGAGCATTTCCTGATCTGCGACCGGGCCGACGACGAGTCGCGGCGGATCTGCGAGGCGGCGCTGGCGGCCCATCCGGCGGCGCGGGCGACCATCCTGCTGGCCGACGCGCCCGGCGGCGTGGCCGGCAAGATCGAAAAGCTCGACCTGGCCCTGCCGCTGGCCCGGGGCGAGATGCTTTGGTTCCTCGACGACGACGTGGCGCCGCGGCCGGGCGCCGCCGCGACCCTAGTCCGCCACCTCGGCGCGCCGGGGGCCGGCTCGGCCTTCGGCTTGGCATGCTATGTCAACTGGCGCACCGTCTGGTCCAGCGCCATGAGCAGCTTCGTCAACGCCAACGTGCTAATCTCCTACCTGCCGCTGGCGGCGCTGACCGAGCCCTACACCATCACCGGCCACTGCTTTATGCTGCGGCGGCAGGTTTTCGAGGCGATCGGCGGCCTGGCGGGGATGGCGGGGCGGGTCGACGACGATCACGAGCTGGCGCGGCGGGTCCAGGCGGCCGGGCTGCGCAACCTCCAGACGCCGCTAGTCTACGACGTGGACAACGAGCTGGGCTCCTGGGCGGCCTACGCCAATCAGATGCGGCGCTGGGCGGTGTTCCCGCGCGCCACCATGCTGCCCCAGATGCGCGCCTACGACCGGGCGGTGACGGCGCTGGGCAGCCTGGCCAACCTGCTGCCGGGGCTTGTCGCGCTGGGGGCGCT
>DASWWB010001050.1:0-2288 GCA_036406115.1 Herpetosiphonaceae bacterium | reverse complement strand
CGGCGAACGACTCCAGCGACAGCCCCGCCGCCGACTCAAACGCCACCTGGTCAGTCATCGGTTATCTCCTGCGCGCCGGCCGGCTCTCAGCGAATCCGGCCCGGCCAGTCCTCGATTCCGCCGGCGCCGCATGGCCGCCCGGCGCCCGCCATGATACCAGGCCCGGCGCGGGGCGCGGCGGCTCCGGGCGCGCCAGCCAGCCGGCCAATAACGTTTCAATCCATTTCGATTGAATGCAAGCGCTTGCAACAGCAAGCGTCCGCCACTTTAATCTAATTTCCCCCGCTTTTGCCCCGGTCGTGCCCCTTTTCAAATCAATAGTAAAAATGGTTTAATAATCACGTTATCCGCGTTGTATCGACGGCCTATTCAAAGGAGCGAGCCATGGACGACCGCAACCGACGGGGCAGGATGCCCCTCAGCCATGCCATCCGCGCCGGCGTGGCGCTGCTGCTGCTGGCGCTGGCCATGCTGAGCGCCCAGCCGCCGGCCCACGGCCAAAGCGCCAATCTGGCGCTCAACAAGCCTGTCAGCGTTTCGTCGACTGAAACCGCCGACTTCCCGGGCGCCGCTGCCGTGGACGGCAACCCGGCGACGCGCTGGGCCAGCCTCTACAGCGACCCGCAGTGGCTCCAGGTCGATTTCGGCGCCATCCAGAGCCTGAGCCGGGTCGTGCTGCGCTGGGAGGCCGCCTTCGCCCGCGGCTACCAGGTCCAGCTCTCGGTCGACGGCAGCGCCTGGACGACCGTCTACGCCACCAGCAGCGGCGACGGCGGCGTCGACGACTTGGCCGTCTCCGGCGCCGGCCGCTTCCTGCGCGTAACCGGCACCGCCCGCGCCACCCAGTGGGGCTACTCGCTCTGGGAGATCGAGGCCTACGGCGCCGCCAGCCCGACCGCCACGCCGCAGCCGCCCACGCCCACCCGCACCGCCACCGCCACGCCGGTCCCGCCCGGCGGCAACCTGGCGCTCAACAAGCCGGCCAGCGCCTCCTCGTCCGAGACCGCCGACTTCCCCGCCAGCCGCGCCGTGGACGGCAATCCGGCGACGCGCTGGGCCAGCCTCTACAGCGACCCGCAGTGGCTCCAGGTTGATTTCGGCGCCAGCCAGAGCCTGAGCCGGGTCGTGCTGCGCTGGGAGGCCGCCTTCGCCCGCGGCTACCAGGTCCAGCTCTCCAATGACGGCAGCGCCTGGACGACCGTCTACGCCACCAGCAGCGGCGATGGCGGCGTCGACGACTTGGCCGTCTCCGGCGCCGGCCGCTTCCTGCGCGTGACCGGCACCGCGCGCGCCACCCAGTGGGGCTACTCGCTGTGGGAGATCGAGGCCTACGGCGAGGGCGGCCCGACCGCCACGCCGCAGCCGTTCACCCCCACCCCCACGCCGGTGCCGCCGACGCCGACCCGTACCGCCACGCCGACGCCCGGCGGCGGCAAAGTCGTCGGCGGCTACTGGCCGTTCTGGCCGACCTCGCCGGTGCGCATCCGCGACGTGCATCCCGGCTACAATCTGATCTACCTGTTCTCGGCGCGGCCGGTCGGCGGCTCGCCGGGCACCACCGGCGCCGTGTACTGGTCGGCGCCGGGCGACGGGCGCGGAGCGGCCACCAATCTGCGGGCCGACATCCAGCACGCCCGCACGGTCCAGGGCCGCAAAATCATCCTGTCGGTCGGCGGCGCCGGCTTCGGGATGAGCTTTCCGGACCGGACGAAATCGCAGAACTTCGTCAACAGCATCGTTGACATCTACAATCAGCTTGGCGGCTTCGACGGCCTTGACTGGAACACCTTCGAGGCCGACCAAGCCCCGGACACCGAGGAGATGATCTGGATCAGCCTTGAGCTGAAGCGCCGCTACCCGGGCTTCCTGATCACCGCGCCGCCGGCGCCCTGGAACGCCCGCGACAAAGAGTTCTGCCGGATCATGGTCCAGCGCGGGGCGATGGACTACGCCGCGCCCCAATACTACGACGGGCCCAATCTGGCGGACCCGAACTACGTTGCCAATAACATCAACGAGTGGGTCGGGCTGGTCGGCGCCGATCACCTGGTCGTCGGCTTCGGCATCAATCCCGGCGTCGCCAACTACATGACCGTCGAGCAGGCGATCGACGCCTGGAACCGGGTCGAGGCCAATCACCCGGCGATTCGCGGCGGCTTCGTCTGGCAGATCCACACCGACGAAACCCAGGGCTGGGTCTTCCCGACCCGCGTCGGGCCGCTGATCCGCTAAATCCGCCCGTCAACCGACTGCATGACGCTGCGGCGCTGGCCCATTCAGCCGGCGCC
>DASWWB010001049.1:0-5075 GCA_036406115.1 Herpetosiphonaceae bacterium | reverse complement strand
CGGGGACTGGGGACTGGGAGCCGCAAACTCCCAGTCCCCGCTCTCCGCCCAGAAGCCGCCAGCCTGACCCCTGACCCCCGATCCCATTTGACAAATCCCCCAGCGCCGCCTATCATATGAGCGTCTGTTCATATATTCAAGGATGGGCGCGCCGATGATCGAAACAAGCCAGCAGATTTGCGGAGCCGAGGATGACCAGGAGGTGGCGGCGCTGCGCTCGGCGCTGATCGGCCCGGAGCAGGCGGCGGAGATCGCCCAGCTGTTCAAGGCGCTGAGCGACCCGAGCCGGGTGCGACTGATCTCGGTGCTGGCGCGGGGCGAGGTCTGCGTCCACACCCTGGCGACGCTAGCCGGCATGAGCCACTCGGCGGTCTCGCACCAGCTGCGGAGCCTGCGCGAGCTGCGGCTGGTGCGGGCGCGCAAAGCCGGCCGCCATGTCTTCTACCGGCTCGACGACCAGCACATCGCCCGGCTGTTCCATGCCGGCGTCGAACACACCAGCCACGCCTAGGGAGGCGCGGCCGTTTTTTTAGCCTGATCAATGAACGGATGCTCATCTATTCATGCGCAGCCGGCCGGAGGCCACGAACGCCCCGGCCAAGCAAGGAGAGACAGCAATGGCGCACAGCCACCACGGGCATGGCCACAGCCATGGCCCGGCGTCGTACGGACGGGCCTTCGCGATCGGCGTCGGCCTGAACCTCACCTTCGTCGCGGTCGAATTCGCCTACGGCCGCATGGCCAACTCGCTGGCGCTGATCGCCGACGCCGGCCATAATCTCAGCGACGTGCTGGGGCTGCTGTTCGCCTGGGGCGCCGCCGTCCTGGCCCGGCGCCAGCCCAGCGCCCGCCGGACCTACGGCCTGCGCCGCTCCTCGATTTTGGCGGCGCTGCTCAACGCCGGGCTGCTGCTGGTGGCGATCGGCGCCATCGCCTGGGAGGCGGTCCGCCGCTTCAACCAACCGGGCGAGGTGGCCGGCGCCACAGTGATCGTCGTCGCGCTGATCGGCTGCGCGATCAACACCGCCACCGCGCTGCTGTTCATGGGCGGCAGGCACGGCGACCTGAACGTGCGGGGCGCGTTCCTCCACATGGCCGCCGACGCGGCGATCTCGCTCGGCGTGGCGCTGGCGGGCATCGGCATCAGCCTGAGCGGCTGGCAGTGGCTCGACCCGGTGACCAGCCTCGTCGTCGCGGCGGTGATCCTGGTCGGCACCTGGGGCCTGCTGCGCGATTCAGTCAATCTGGCGCTGGACGGCGTGCCGCTGGGCATCGACGTGGCCGAGGTGACGCGCTATTTGCAGGCCATGCCCGGCGTGCGCAGCGTCCACGACCTGCACATCTGGGGCATGAGTACCACCGAGACCGCCCTGACCGCCCATGTCGTGGTCGGCGAGGACCACGGGCCGCCCGACCCGCTGCTGATCGCCGCCACTCGCGAGCTGCACGATCGCTTCGGCATCGAGCACGCCACGCTCCAGGTCGAGACGCGCCAAGTCGACAACTGCTGCTCGCTCGGCCTCCACGCCGCCTGCGCCTAGCCGACCCCCAGCATCCTAGGCTTATGTCAAATCAAGCGCGCGTCTGGTTGGCAAGATTGATGATCCGGCAGCTTTGCACGCGAAGCCGCCGGATCATCAATCCCTGCGGCGGCTGAGCAGCGCCAGCAGCGCGATCGGCACGCTCAGCGCCGTAATCCGCACGCTGTTCGCCAGGCCTGGCTCCAACCACGCCGATCCGATCAGCGCGACGGCGCAGGCCGCCAGCGCCACCCGATACATCAAGATTCGCATTCTCACGCTCCCGGCAAAAAACCCCACTCCGCCCATGATACAGCCGCTCCGGCCCCATGGAGCGCCGCCTCGGCTCAGGCTCTGGTCGCTTGCGCCGGCGGGCGACGCATGCTACGCTGCCCGGAGTATCCGCTTTTGCTGAAAGGAGGCGAGACAATGACAGCACCCCGCCACAAACTGCCCGAGCAGGCGACCGCCGGCGACCAGCCCGGCGCGGCCCGCTCGTTTGTGGAGCGCGTCTCCTAGACCACAACAAGCCTCCCAAGCGATATCTTTCGCGGATCCGGCAGCGCCGGGCCGTCTCGCAGCGCCAATGCGGCGCCGCGATCAGCAGGGATCGCCGGGGAAACATCGCTAGCGACCGCGCGCCACGCCCGCGGCCGTTGTGTTTAACCGACATCGCAGCCGCCGCCCCGGGACCATTCCCGGGGCGGCGGCCTCGCAAGCGGCCGGGAATGGCTTTCCCGCGCCGCTTGGTGATTCATGCGGCGCAGCCCTCCCGGCCTCGCGAGCCCATCCGGCCAACCGTTCCCAATGACAAAGCTTGAAGGAGCCTGACGCTTGAATCGCCGAACGAAGATTTTTCTCGCCTACTACAAACCGTACCTGGGCCTGCTTGGCGCCGACCTGGCCTGCGCGCTGCTGGTCTCGGCCTCGGCCCTGGCGCTGCCGCTCTGCGCCCGGGCCGCCATCCAGTCAATCGGCGCGCCCGGCGCCCCGGGGCGGATCGCCGCCCTCGGCGCGCTGATGGCGGCGCTGATCCTCATCCATTGCATCGCCAACACCTTCGTCGATTATCGCGGCCATATGATGGGCACGCTGATCGAGCGCGACATGCGCCGCGACCTGTTCGCCCATCTCCAGAAACTGCCGTTCCGTTTCTACGACCAGCGCAAAACCGGCCAGCTCATGACCCGCCTGACCAGCGATCTGGAGTCGATCAGCGAGCTGTGCCACCACGGCCCGGAGGATCTGGCGATCGGCCTCGTCAATTTCATCGGCGTCTTCGGCATCCTGCTGCTGATCAATCCGCCGCTGGCGCTGATCATCTTCGCCTTTTTCCCGCCGATGGCCGCCTACGCCATGTATTTCAACCGCAAGATGAACCGCGCCATGCTGGCGAGCAAAGAGCGGATCGGCGAGATCAACGCCCAGGCCGAAGACACGCTCGCCGGCATCCGCGTGGTCCAGTCGTTCGCCAACGAAGCCTTGGAGGCGGGCAAATTCGCCGCCGCCAACGAGCGCTTCGTCGAAAGCCGGCGCGCCGGCTACCGCAGCGAGGCCTTTTTCTACCAGGGCATGGTCGCCTTCACCCAGCTGATGACGGCGATGGTCGTGGTGGTCGGCGCCCTCGCGGCGGCCCGGGGCGGGATGGGCGCGGCCGATCTCACGGCGGCGCTGCTGTACGTCGGCCTGCTGATCGAGCCCATCCAGCGCTTCGTCAACTTCGGCCGGCTCTACCAGGAGGGCGTCACCGGCTTCGAGCGCATGATGGACCTGATCGACATCGAGCCGGCCATCCGCGACCGCCCCGGCGCCGCGCCGCTTGCCCATGTGCGCGGCGGCCTGCGCTTCCGCGAGGTGAGCTTCAGCTACGGCGAGGAGCGGGACCGCGTCCTGCGCGACCTCTCGTTTGCGATCCGGCCCGGCGAGTACGTGGCGCTGGTCGGGCCGTCGGGCGCGGGCAAAACCACGCTCTGCTCGCTGATCCCGCGCTTCTACGAGCCCGAGGCCGGCGCGATCGAGCTGGACGGCCGCGACATCCGCGAGATCAGCCTGCGGGCGCTGCGCGAAAACATCGGCGTCGTCCAGCAGGATGTCTATCTGTTCGCCGGCAGCGTCGCCGACAACATCCGCTACGGCAAGCCCGGCGCCACGCTGGACGAGGTGATCGCGGCGGCCCGGCGCGCCAACGCCCATGGCTTCATCTCGGCGCTGCCGCAGGGCTACGACACCGACATCGGCCAGCGCGGCGTGAAGCTGTCCGGCGGCCAGAAGCAGCGGCTGAGCATCGCCCGCGTCTTCCTCAAAGACCCGCCGATCCTGATTTTCGACGAGGCCACCAGCGCCCTCGACAACGAGAGCGAGCGGGCGATCCAGGAGTCGCTGGAGCTGCTGGCCGAGCGCCGCACCACGATCGTCATCGCCCATCGCCTGTCGACAATCCGCAAGGCCGGGCGGATCCTGGTCCTCTCCAATCGCGGCATCGCCGAGCAGGGCACCCACGACGAACTGATGGAGGGCGACGGCATCTACGCCAGCCTGTACAACGCCTCGCTCAGCGTCTAGGCTGCGGCGGGCCGGGGCGGCGCTTGCCGTTCCGGCCCGCCGGTCCTACAATCTGCCGAGGTTCGGACGCAAGGAGCTGTGATGAAACCACCGTGGGGCCCTCACCTGCTGGAGCTGGGGCCGCTGATCATTCGGATGTACGCGATCTGCATTTTAGGCGGGGCGATGGTCGCGGCGTGGCTCGGCTCGTACCGGGCGCGCTCGCGGGGCTACGCGCCGCACATCGCCTGGGACGGGCTGACGCTGGGGCTGATCCTAGGCGTGGCCGGCGCCCGGATCTGGTATGTCGCCTCGTCCTGGCCGCGCTACCGGGACGCCTCCTGGCTGACGATCATCAATCCCGCCAACAAGGGCATGGCGATCCACGGCGCGATTGTCGGCGCCGCGCTGACCGTGCTGATCTGCGCCCGGCGCTGGAAACTCAATGTGCTTGATTGGATGGACATCCTGGCGCCGGCCCTGAGCGTGGGCCAGGCGATCGGCCGCTGGGGCAACTTCTTCAACCAGGAGGCCTACGGGCGGCAGGCGACCAACGGCCTGCCCTGGAACCTGGATATCGCGGCGGAGAACCGGATCGGCGACACCGCCAAGCTCGACGCGGCGGCGCGCTTCCATCCGACCTTCCTCTACGAATCGCTGTGGAACCTGGGCGTGCTGTGGGCGATCATCGCGGTCGAGCGGCGCTGGGGCCGGCGGCTGCGGCGCGGCGACTCGTTCCTGATCTACGGGGCGATGTATTCGATCGGGCGCTTCTGGATCGAGGATCTGCGGGTCGACAAGCTCTGCACCAGCGGCGTCGGCAGCGGGAGCTGCGGCGACAGTCTCTCGACCGCCCGCCTGACCAGCATCATCTTGATCGCCGTGTGCGGTGCGCTGTTCGCCGGCCGCCGGCTGATCCGGCGCGACCCGCCGCCGAGCGCTTTCCAGCCGCTCGACCGGCCGTGGCGCCCCGCCGATCAGCAAGCGGCGGCGCGGCCGCTGCCGGCCCGCGAG
>DASWWB010001048.1:0-3852 GCA_036406115.1 Herpetosiphonaceae bacterium | reverse complement strand
AGGGCCTGTCGCCCGAGCAGCTGCGCGGCATGTTCCGGCTGCGCGAGGCCCAGATCAGCCAGCAGCTGGCGGAGATGCGGGATCAGCTCGGCGAGGTCGGCCAGCGCCTGCGCCAGATCGAGCGCGAAAGCAGCCTGGCGGCCTACGACGTGCGGATCAAGCAGGTCGAGCCGCTGCTGGTCGCCTCGGTCCGGGCCATGCTGCCCGACCACGCGGCGGTTGGCGCGCTGTTCGGCGAGGTGGTCGAGGCCCTCGGCCCGCACGCCCAGGATGCGCTCGGCCCCAATCCCGGCGAGCCCGGCCAGACGCTGGTGCTCTGCCACGACACCGAGTTCCGCGCGGCGGACGTCGACGGCGAGGCGGCCTTCGTCGTGCGGCGCCCGGCACCGGAGCGCGGGAGGATGCGCGTCCGCGAGCTGCCCGCCGCCACGATGGCCGCGACGATCCACCACGGCTCCTACGAGACAATCGGCGCCGCCCACGAGGCTGTCCTGACGTGGATCGAAGCCAACGGCTACCGGATCTGCGGGCCGGACCGCGAGGTCTATCTCCACAACACGATGCCGGCCTGCCGCGACGATCCGTCGTATGTCACCGAAATCCAATACCCGGTCGAGCGCGCGGCCGCGCTGCGGCCCTGCCAGAAAACCCTGTTGCTATTCAAGGAGGAGCTTATGATCGCCACCGAACCCCATGTCGAGGTCCGCGCCGAGCAGCCCTACGCCGGCATCCGCGCCCAGCTGCCGATGCAAGCGCTGGGCGACGCCATCCCCGCCCTGCACGGCGAGATCTTCGGCTGGCTGGCGGCGCGCGGCATCGCGCCGGCGGGAGCGCCGATCCTGCGCTACCACACGATCGACATGGCCTGCAATCTCGACATCGAGGTCGGCGTGCCGGTCGCCGCGCCGTTCGAGGGCGACGGCCGGGTCACAGCCCAAACGCTGCCGGCGGGCCGCTACGCCGCCCTCGTCTATGTCGGCGTCGAGAACGGCGTCCCCGGCAACGCCGCGCTGCTGGACTGGGCCAAGGAGCGGGGATTGGCGCTGGACAGCTGGGACGATCCCGCCGGCGAGGCCTTCGCCGGGCGCTACGAAACCTTCATCGACGGCCCCGAGGACAGCCCCGACATGGCGACCTGGAAAACCGAGGTGGCGATGAAGCTGAAGGATTAGGCCACGCGGCGGCCCCGGCGCATCTGCCGGGGCCGCCGCGCGTTTCAGGGTCGCTCGTATTGCAGGGCGTGGAGCCGGGCGTAGGCGCCGCCCAGCTTGATCAGCTCGGCGTGGCTGCCAAGCTCGACCAGCCGGCCCTGGTCCATCACCGCGATCCTGGTGGCGTTGCGGACCGTCGACAGGCGATGGGCGACGACAAAGGTCGTCCGGCCGCGCATCAGCCGCTCCAGGGCCTGCTGGATCAGCGCCTCGGACTGCGAGTCGAGCGCCGAGGTCGCCTCGTCAAGCACCAGCACCCGCGGATCGCGGATCAGGGCGCGGGCGATCGCCAGGCGCTGTTTCTGGCCGCCGGAGAGCCGGGCGCCGCGCTCGCCGATCAGCGTGTCAAGGCCGTCGGGCAGCTCGCCGACGAACTCCAGGGCGTTGGCGTCGCGCAGCGCCCGCTCGATCCGCTCGTCGCCGACCTCGGGCAGGCCGTAGCAGATATTGTCGCGCACCGAGCCGTCGAACAGCAGCGTCTCCTGCGAGACAACCGAGACCCAGCGGCGGTAGGTCCGCAGATCGAGGTCCTCCAGGTCGAGCCCGTCGAGCAGCACGCGGCCGGCGTCGGGGCGCAGGAAGCCGATCACCAGATTGAGCAGGGTCGATTTGCCGGCGCCGGACGCGCCGACGATCGCCAGCGTCTCGCCGGGCGCCACCTCCAGGCTCAGGTCGCGCAGCGAGGTCCGGTCGGCGTCGGGGTAGCTGGCGCTGACCCGCTCGAAGCGGAAGGCGCCGCGCACCAGCTCCAGGGCGCGCTTGCCCTCGTTGGCCTCGACATCCGGCGACTCCAGCACCTCGCCGACCGAGCGGATCGACTCCAGGCCCTTGCTGATCTGGGGCGCCATGTTGGCCAGCTCCATCACCGCGTTGGTCATGATCGAGAAATAGCCGGTCATCAGCACCACGTCGCCGACCGTGATCGGCAGCGCCTGGGTGTAGCAGACCCAGGCCGAGACCACCAGCACCAGCCCGTTGAAGATATTGAAGCTGACCCAGGCGGCGGCGCCGAACAGCGAGTTGACTGCGTCGAGGCGCAGGCCGGCGGTCTGGAACTCGCGCAGCCGGGCGTCGAGCCGGGCCAGCTCCTGCTCCTCGGCGGCGTGGGCGCGGGTCACCGGAATCAGGTGGATCATCTCGGCGACGCGGGTCGACAGGCGCTCGATCTGCTGGCGGAAGGCGCTGTTGCGGCTTTGCAGCGGCTCGCGCAGGCCGCGGATCACCAGCACCGCCACCGGCACCGTGCCGATGAAAAACGCCAGGAACCAGGGCGCCCGCAGCCCGACCACGATGATCGCCACCAGCACATTGAGCAGGGCGGCGGGCAGGCTTTGGAAGACCTGGCGGGTCAGCTGCTCGATCACCTCGACGTCGCGCAGCAGCTTGGTCTGGAGCACGCCGCTGCTCTGGCGGGCGTAGAAGCCGATCGACACATGCTGCAAATGGTGGCCGAGCGCGATCCGCAGCAGCGTCTCGACCCGGCGGATGGCCAGGCTGAGCAGGCGGATGTAGACATACTGGGTCGGAATGTTCTGGAGCAGCACGACCAGCAGCAGGATCCCGTCGAACCAGAGCCGGCCGAGGCCGGGCCGGGCGGGCGACGAGAGCAGGTTGATGATATCGGCGGTCAGAATCGGCGTGATCCAGACCGGGCTGTGCTTGACGACATACACGAGGAGCGCCAGCGCCAGCTTGCCCCAATCCTCGCGGTAGAGGCGGAACAGCGTGCGCAGCGGGCGGCGGCCCTCGTAGGCGGGCATGCGGCCGGGCAGGGCCAGATGGGAGGCTGAGCGCATCAGCGACCTCCTTGCAGCGACGGGCACGCAACGCAGCCGCGCCGTGACGGGAAGGCCAGTCACGGCGCGGGGGCGGCGGGGTGCCGTTGGGTTTAGATCGGCGAAGCGGCGCCGTCGCCGGCCCGCTCGCGGCGGGCGACCAGGACCGCATTGACCTCGGCGGCGCTGATGCGCCAGCCGGCCTGCGGGTGAAAAGTGCCGATCAGCTGCTTGCTGACCCAGAGGCGGACCATCTCCTCGGAGGTCTGCATCAAGGCCGCCGCCTCCTCCAGCGAATAGAAACGTTCGTCCATACGCCCTCCTAGCGCGTCGTCAGAGAACCAACCCGCGCCATTGGGGGCATTGCGCAGCAATCCTGCGCTGCGTCATCAGGGAATTATCCGCAGTATAGCACCAACTGGGGGGCCGCTTCGCCGTCGGGCCGCCCCCCATCCATCCTACTCGGCGGCTAGTACCTCGTTGAACAGCCGGCGGTAGATGCCCCGGGCGCGGGCCAGCTGGGCGGGGCCGAGCGTCGCGAAATGCTCCATGCCGGGGGCGCCGTTCAGCTCCAGGATGCTGTAAGGCGCGTCGGGATCGCTGATGTCGGGGCAGGCCAGATCGACGCCGGCGTAGCGCAGATCCATGTCGGCGCAGACCCGGGCGCACAGCTCGGCCCAGCGCGGATGGAGCGCCTCGGTGCAATCCTGGGCCGAGCCGCCGGCGGAAAGATTGGAGATCGCCATCGCCGACATGCGCTGGCCGGCGGGCAGCACCGTCTCGAAATCGCGGCCGTGCTGGGCCAGGTGCATCGGGATGCGCGGGTCGTCAAGCTCCAGGTTGACCGTCCGCCCCTGGGCGTAGAG
>DASWWB010001047.1:0-19523 GCA_036406115.1 Herpetosiphonaceae bacterium | reverse complement strand
CCATCGATCTCCGCCAGCCGCCAGCAGGCAGCGCTCCCGGCGCCCCGGCAGCTTGGCGGATCGGCGCCGCCAAGCTGCGTCAGCAACGCGCGCAGCTTCCAAAGCGCGCCCAGCCGGCCGATCCCGCCGATCGTCAGCGTGATCAGCGATACGATCACGGTAGCGGGCGCCAACCCGGTGCTGTTCGATCTCGATGTGTCGACGGTGATCTCGCACACCAACGCCACCCACCTCGATATCACCCTCACCTCGCCCGCCGGCACGGTCGTCACGCTGTCCAGCGACAACGGCGACATCACCAACAACGACAATCTGTTCGCCGGCACGGTCTGGGACGACTCGGCCAATCCCGCCGGCCAGGCGCCCTATGCCAGCAACAACGGCCTCGCCACCGACCACGGCTATGTCAACAACGTGCCGGCCACGCCGCTCGCCCCCGAGGAGCCGCTCGCGGCCTTCGCCGGCGAGAACCCCAACGGCGTCTGGATTCTCACCATCAGCGACGATACGACCGGCGACGGCGGCACGCTGGCCCGCTGGGGATTGACTGTCACAGCGCTGACCAGCGCGCCGGGCGTCGCCGCCAGCGTCCAGGCCGCCAACAGCCAGAGCCAGGCGATCAGCTCCGGCGCGCCCTCGGTGATCAATTCAACGATCACGCTCACGCCGTCCGGCTTCATCACCCGCGTCAGCCTGACCACCGCCATCTCCCACACCTACGCCGCCGACCTGGACGTCACGCTGCGCGCGCCCTCGGGCAAAAGCGTGACGCTCACGACCGACAACGGCTTCGGCAGCGACGGCGTGTTCCTCGGCACGCGCTGGGACATCGACGCCAATCCCGGCGGCCAGGTGCCCTACGCCAGCAACAACGGCCTCGCCAGCGATCACAACTATGTCAACAACGTCGTCGCCAGCCCGCTCGCGCCCGAGGAATCGCTGGCCCTGTTCTGGGGCGACAGCCCCACCGGCCAGTGGACGCTGACCATTTCCGACGACGCCGCCGACGATGGCGGCCGGCTCGAAGGCTGGACGCTGAGCGTGTCGACCGGCGCCTGCGGCCTGCCCACGCCCACGCCGACCTTCACGCCGACGACCATGCCCACCTTCACGCCGACGCCGGCGGAAACCTTTACGCCGACGCCGACCAATACGCCCGGCCCCGGCGAGTGCGGCCTCAGCCAGGGCTTCGCCGATCTCGCGGTCTTGCCCGCCGCCGGCTGGTCGCTCCAAAACCTGAGCCAGCCGCTCGGCCCCACCGGCTGGTTCCAGGGCGATCCGAAGTCGTTCCCCGCCCAGGCCGGTCCCGCCAGCGCCTACATCGCCGCCAACTTCAACAACGCCGCCGGCACCGGCACGATCGACAATTGGCTGCTGACGCCCGTCCAGCGCCTGGCCAACGGCAGCGCGCTCACCTTCTGGACCCGCGTCCCCGACAATCAGGAGCCGCCGGATCGCCTTGAGCTGCGGATGAGCGTCGCCGGCGCCTCGACCAACACCGCCGACTTCACAACACTGCTGCTCACGATCAATCCGCAGCTCCAGACCGGCGTCTACCCCGAGGTTTGGACGCAGCTCACCGCCACGGTCTCCGGCTTGCCCGCGCCGACGAACGGCCGCTTCGCTTTCCGCTATTATGTCACCAACGGCGGCCAGACCGGCGCCAACTCCAACTACATCGGCATCGACACTGTCAATTTCTGCCCTGCTGGCGGCAGCACGCCGACCAACACGCCCACCAGCACGCCGACGAATACGCCAACCGCGACGGTCACGCCGACCGCCTCCCCCACGGGCACGCCGACCACGCTCACCCGCAAACTGTATCTGCCGCTGGTGCGCAAATAGACCCATCCAAACGGCGGAGCGCCCGATCGACCATCGATCGGGCGCTCCAGATTCACGGGAGAACAATCGGCCGCCGACAGCGCCGGGCGCGGGCTAGCGCGCCTTGCCGGCGCCCTTGAGCAGCGACATGCCGAGATCGAAGGCTTGGTCCAGCGTCGCGGCGGTGCGCAGTCCGGCCAGATCGGCGCCCAGGCTGACCAGGGCCTCGGCGATGTCGGGGCGGATGCCAGCGAGGATCACCTCGGTGCCCAGCAGCCGGGCCGCCTGGCTGGTCCGCACCAGGGCGGCGGCCACCGCGCTGTCCACGACCGGCACGCCGGTGATGTCCAACAGCACCACCCGGGCCTGCTCGGCCTCGATAGCGCTGAGCATGCGCTCGCCCAGCTCGTTCACGCGGCCCGGATCGAACTCGCCGACCAGCGGCATCACCAGGATGCCGCGGCGGATGGGGATGGCCGGCATGCCCAGGCGGCGGACCGTCTCCAGCAGCTGCTCCTGGGTCTGGTTCTGCGCTCGCAGCTCCTGGAAGGCCTGTTGCAGCTCGGTGGTGCGCTTGGCGACCAGCGTCTCAAGCTCCTCGTTGGCGTTGAGCAGCCGGGTCTGCGACTCGCGCAGCCCGCTGACCATCGTGTTGAAGGCGTCGCCCAGCGCGTGGATCTCGTCGCGGGTGGAGATCTGGACCGGCTCGTAGTCCGCCGGGGAATGGGTGAAGGTTTCGACGCTCGCGTGGAGCTGCTGGACCGGCTGGGCGATCCGGCGGCCGGCCAGCCAGCCGACGCCGGCGACGAGCGGCAGCGCGGCCAGCGCCACGACCAGCAGCGTCAGCGCCAGGCGCTGCACATCGGTGTAGAGCACGTCGACCGGCCGCTCGACCACCACCACCCAGCCCGGCGGATTGATCGGCGCCGTGGTGCCCAGCACCTCGTCGCCCAGCGGGCTGTGGTAGGTGGCGATCTGCTGGTTGTCGTGCAGCAGCGGGATGTCGCGCAGCGGCGGCTGCTCGATCAGCAGCCTGGTCGCCGAAGCGCTGACCAACTGGCCGCCGCCGGTCAGCACCAGGATCCTGGTGTCGGTCGAGCTTTCGAGCCTGGCGGTGGTCGCCCAGAGCTGATCCATCGGCACGTCGCCGACCAGGATCATCCGCTCGTCGAAGGAAATCTGGATGGGCACCGCGATGCGCAGGCGCGGGACCTCGGACGGCGCCAGCGGCAGGGCGGCGGCGGCGAGCGGCGGCGGGTCGCTGAAAAACACCTGGCCGGTCACCGCCCGGTCGAACAGCGGCGTGCCGGCCACGGTCGCCGGCATCGTCGCGGCGCCGAAGCGCGCCGCCGCCGCCTGGCGCGCGCCGTCCATGTCGTAGAATCCGACCTCGGAGAACGAGGCGCCGGCCACGATCACCGCCGCTAGCTGTTGGTCGTCGATCGCGCCGGCGTCGATCGTGCGAATCAGCGTGTCGCCGATCACGCTCAGCTCGCCCTGGAGCGCGGCGATGCTCTCGCCCAGATCGGCGGCGATCAGCAGCGTCAGGGCTTGTTGCTGCTGCTGCGCCAGGCGGCGCTGGCTATTGAACACAATCCCGAGCGTGATCGCAGCCACGAGCAGCAACGGAACCAAGGATGAAAGCGTGACGATCAGGGTCACGCGGCGACGAACGCGACCGCGCATAGGGACTCCTTGCAGCTATCGAAGCTGGCTGGGATCAAGCTTGTCGAGGAACGCGAAGCTCCCCTTCTCAATCTTAACGAAAAGCACCGTCTTGGCCACTTCGCGGTCCGGCGTGAACGTGATGTTGCCGGTCACGCCCTCGAAGGTCGTCGTCGCCGCGATCGCGTCGCGGATGGCCTGCGGCTGGCTGGAGTTGGAACGCTTGATCGCCTCGATCAGCAGATTGGTGGCGTCGTAGGTCGACGAGGCCACGACGTCGGGCCCGGTGTTGTAGGCGGCCTGGAACTCGCGGATGAAATCCTGGACGATCGGCCGCGGGTCGTTGCGCGAGAAGTCCGTCGCCAGCACCACGCCCTCGACCGCCGGCCCGCCGAGCTCAAGCAGCGACGGCGAGTCCAGCCCGTCCGAGCCGATGATCGGCAGTGCGATGCCCTGGGCCCGCGCCTGCTTGATGATTTCGGCGCTCTGGGCGTAGTAGCCGATCAGGATCACGGCGTCGGCCTTGGCGGCCTTGATCTCGGCCAGCGGCACAGCGAAATCCTTCTCGTCGGCGCCGAATTTCCGCGCGCCGGCGACGGTGCCGCCCTTGGCCTCGATTGTCTGCTTGACCGAATCGCTCATGCTGTTGCCGTAGTCATTGTCGATCGACAGCACATAGAAGGACTTGTGGCCCAGCTTGTCCATGCTAAAGAGGCCGATCGCCTTGCCCTGGACCACCGAGGTGTAAATCACCCGGAAGACCATCGGCCCGGCAGTCGTGACCTCGGGGTGGGTCGCGTAGGCCGCCAGCAGCGGGATGCCCTTCGCCTGCAACAGCGGCGCGGCTTTCCTGGTCGGGCCGCTGTAGGAGCCGCCGATCACCGCGCTGACCTTGTCGTTGTCGACCAGATTATTGATGGCGGTGACGACGTCGGTCTGGCTCAGCTTGTCGTCGTAGGCGACCAGCTGGAGCGTCTTGCCGGGGATGGCCTGCTTGGCGTTGGCCTGGTTGATCGCCAGCTGGGCGGCGTTGCGGGCGTTGGTGCCGTCGCTGGCGCTGTCGCCGCTGAGCGGGCCGAAAAAGCCGATCTTGATCACCTCATTCGCGCCGCCGGCCGATTGGCCGCCGCAACCCGCCAACGCTCCCAGGAACAACGACACGATCATCAGCAGTGAGATACGGCGAGTCATACCCTAGCTCCTTGCGGCGCCCCCGGCCACGCGGCGGGCGACCGCAGCTCTGATTGCGGACAGGCCGGCCGCTAGCGCAGCTGGCTGGGATCGAGCTTGTCGATGTAGATGAAGCTGCCTTTGTCGACTTTGACGAACAGGACGGTTTTCTCGACTTCGCGATTCGGCGTGAAGGTGATGCTGCCGGTCACGCCCTCGAAGGTCGTCGTCGCCGCGATCGCGTCGCGGATGGCCTGCGGCTGGCTGGAGTTGGCGCGCTTGATCGCCTGGATCAGCACCGTGGCGGCGTCGTAGGTCGAGGCGGCCACCAGGTCCGGCGTCTGATTATTGTAGGCGGCGCGGAAATCGCGGATGAAATCTTTGACGATCGGCCGCGGGTCGTCGCGCGAGAAGTCGGTCGACAGCACGACGCCTTCGGCCGCCGCGCCGCCCAGCTCGGGCAGCGCCGGCGAGTCCAGGCCGTCGCCGCCGATGATCGGCAGCGCCACGCCCTTCGCCCGCAGCTGCTTGATGATCTCGGCGCACTCGGTGTAGTTGCCGATCAAGATCAGGGCGTCGGCGGGCTTGGCGGCGATGGCGGCGATCCGGTCGGCGAAGTCGGTCTCGCCGGCGGTGAACTTCTGGCTGCTCGCCAGCGTCGCGCCGCGTCCCGGGATCTCGCGCAGCACCGATTCGGCGATGCTGTTGCCGTAGGGATTATCGAGCGAGAGCACATGGAAGGACTTGTAGCCCAGCTTGTCCATCCCATAGATGACCATGGCCTTGCCCATGACCGTCGAGGTGTAGATGACGCGGAACATGACCGGTTTGTCTTTGGTGATGTCGGGGTGCGGGGCGTAGGCGACCACGACCGGGACGCCGGCCTGCTGGAAGACTGGCGCGGCTTTCAACGTGGTGGCGCTGTAGGAGCCGCCGATCACCGCGCTGACCTTGTCCTTGGTGACCAGGTCAGTGGCGTCCGTGAACGCCTGGGACGGATTGAGCTTGTCATCGTAGACGACGAGCTCCAGCGTTTTGCCCGGGATGGTCTGGTTGGCGTTGGCCTGGTTGATCGCCAGCTGGGCGGCGTTGCGGGCGTTGGTGCCATCGGTCGCGGTGTCGCCGCTCAAGGGGCCGAAAAAGCCGATCTTGATGACCTCGCCGCCGGCCGACTGGCCGCCGCAAGCGGCGAGCAGCCCCAGAATGAGGAGAAGCGCGAGCAATGGGGGGAAGCGTCTGGCCATGGTGATCTGCTCCTTGCCGCCCCCTGGATCGGCGCCGGGGAGGCGGACTGTGGCGGAACCCGCCGGCTGGTGTGATGGCTATGCGCTATAAGTGCAATCAGTCTATCACAAGAGCGGCAGAACCTCAAAGCGAACGTAACAAAAGAGGCGGGCCGCAGCCCGCCTCGCAGGGGGAAACGAGCCGCCCTAGCTGTTCAAAAACTCCAGCAGAGCGGCGTTGAACTCGGCGGCGTGGGTGGCGTTGAAGCCGTGCGGCCCGCCGGCGATCAGGGCCAGGCGGCTGCCGGCCAGCAGCTCGTGGGTGCGCTTGCCGCTCAGCTCGAACGGCACGATCGCGTCGGCGTCGCCGTGGATGATCAGCGCGGGGACCGTGATCTTGGCCAGGTCGCCGCGGAAATCCGTCCTGCCGAAGGCGTCGACGCAGTCGCGCGTGCCCTTGGGCGAGGCGTAGGCCGCGATGTCGCGGTGGTAGAGCAGCGCCGGCTCGCTGATCAGGTCGGTCCGCTCGCCGGCGGCGAAGAAGGCCCGCAAGAATCCGTCGAGGAAGGCCAGGCGATCGCCGTCGATCCCGGCCTGGAAGCCGGCGATCGTCGCGTCATCAATCGCGCCCTCGGGATGGGCGTTCGATTTGTGCAGGAACGGCGGCACGGCCCCCGCGAACACCGCTTTGCTGATCCGCTCGCCGCCGTACGAGCCAAGGTAGCGGGCGACCTCGCCGCCGCCCATCGAAAAGCCGACCAGCGCCGCCTCGCGCAGATCCAGATGCTCGATCAGCGCCTTGAGATCGGCGGCGAAGGTGTCGTAGTCGTAGCCGCCCCACGGCTGCGACGACCAGCCGAAGCCGCGCCGGTCATAGGTGATCACGCGGTAGCCGGCGCCGATCAGGGCCGGGACCTGGCGCTCCCAGGAGCGGCCGCTGAGCGGCCAGCCATGGATCAGCACCACCGGCTTGCCATCCCCCCGGTCTTCGTAGTGCAGCTCGACCGGGGTTCCGTTCTCGGTTCCAACCTGAAGCCTCGCCATTGCCAATCCTCCTAATCCCGCCCGGCCGAAGCGCCCGGCGCGCAGCCAAGCATAGCACACCCGCCGGCGCGCCAGCTGTGGTAGATTGGCGCAGCGGGCGATTGGCGCCGGGCGCGGGAGGACAAACGATGCGCAATGAGATCGAGCGGGCGGTCGCCGCCGCCCTCGGCGACCGGGAGCGCGGGCGGCTGGGGCGGTTCCGGCTGCTGTTCCAGGCTGGCGGCCTGAGCCCGGAGCAGCGGGCGGCGCTGATCAGCCCCGGCCACGCCGCGCAGCTGGCCCTGGCCGAAACGCGCTTCGCTGAGATCGAGCGCTGCCTGGCGCCGCTCGTGGCGCTCGCCGCAGCCTACCGCGAGTCCCCGGCGGCCTGGCGCCTCTGCTGGGACGGCGACGACGAGCACTGGGTGGCGGTCCGCCTCAGCCTGTACGGCGCGCTGGCCTGGGTCGAGGAGCGCGGCCGGCCGCCGGGCCTGCTGCTGGCGGCGCTCGCCGACTGCCTGCGCGCCCAAGGCCTCCTCGCCCTGGAGCCGGCGGAGCTGGCGGCGCTGCGCGAGGCGGGGCGGCTGGAGCTGCTGTTCTGATCAGGGCTCGCCGCGCCCCTTGCGCTCGGCGTAGCGCTGGAGCGAGCGGGCCCGGTTCATGCAGGCGGTGCTGCACCAGCGGCGGGTGGCGCTCTTGGTCGTGTCGTAGAAATACAGCACGCAGCGCCCGTTGTGGCAGCGGTGCAGCCGCCCCACATCCGGTCCCGCAAACAGATTCGCCGCGGCCTGCCCCACCGCGAACAGCACCCGCTCGGCCGCCGAGCCCTCGGCAGCGTAGCCGTCGCGGATGCGCCCGGCGCCCTCGACGCTGAGGAGCCGGCGGCCGCGGCCGAGCTGCCGATTCGCTTCGGCCAGCTCGGCGTCCGGCGCCGGGGACTGGTCGCCGGCCACCAGCCAGTCGCAGATGCGCCGCAGCGCGCCCCGCAGCCGCTTGAGCGCCGCCAGTTCATCCTCGCCGAAGGCCGCCGCCCCCGCCAGCCCGGCGTCGACGCCATGCCGCGCCCGCGCCGCGTCCCACCAGGCCGTCGCGTCCGCCGGCAGCGCCAGCAGATCGATCGGCCGCCCCCGCGCCGCCGCTTCGGTGTTCACCAGATCAAGCGCCAGCGAGTCGCTGATGAAAAAGAATTCCCGCTCGCCGCCCATGCCCGCCGCTCCTTTCGCCGCCAGTTAAGCTCTCCTGCCATTATACATCTCAAATTCCCCATTGACATATACATTGCGTGATGATATATACATGTCTATCGAATATTAGGTGTGTATACAAGGAGCCAAAACAATGAGCGCGACGATCAGCCAGGCGGTCAGCACGGGCCATGTCGGATTGAATGTCAGCGATGTGGACCGCTCGCTGGCGTTTTACCAGGCGCTTTTCGGCTGGGAGGTGCTGGGCCAGTCGCGCGAGGCGGGCCGCGAGTACGCCTTCCTCGGCCAGGGTGGCAACCTGATCCTGACGCTCTGGCAGCAAAGCGCCGGCGCCGCCGACCACGGCCGACCCGGGCTGCACCACCTTTCGTTCCAGGCCGCCGACCTGGAGGCGGTGCGGGCGTTCGAGGCCCGGCTGCGCGAACTGGCGGTGCCGATCCGCCACGACGGGATCGTGGCCCATGCCGAAGGCGCCGACTCGGGCGGACTGTTTTTCAGCGATCCCGACGGCATCCGGCTTGAGATTTTCAGCCCGGCCGGCGTCGGCGGCCACGAGGCGCCCGCGAGCGGCGCGCCGACCTGCGGCTTTTTCTAGGCGATTGGGGAGGAACCGGCCATGGGGTTTCACGAAGGCGAGCTGGCGGTCCAGGAGCGGGCGGGCGTGCGCCAGATGGCGGCGAAGATCGGCAACGGCATCCATCAGTCCATCCCCCCGGCGGCGGCCGGCTTCCTGGCCGAGCAGCGGCTGGCGGCGCTCGGCTGGTCCGCGCCCGACGGCGCCGTCTGGGCCTCGCTGATCTGCGGCCCGGCCGGCTGGCTCTCGGCGCCCGGGCCGCGAACGATCGCCGCCGCAGCGCTGCCGGCGCCGGGCGATCCGCTGGGCGGGCTGCTGAGGCCGGGGCTGGCGCTCGGCATGCTGGTGATCGACCCGGCGACGCGGCGGCGGATGCGGGCCAACGGCGTCGTGAGCGGGCGCGACGAGTCCGGCTGGTCGCTGCTGACCGACGAGGTCTATTCCAACTGCCCCAAATACATCCAGGCCAGGCAGATCGAGGCGGCGGCGCCGGCAGAGCTGGCGGAGGCCCGCGCGTCTGATCGGCTTGACGCCGCCGCCAGGGCGCTGATCGCCGGCGCCGACACGTTTTTCATCGCCAGCGCGCGGCCGGGCGGCGGCGCCGACGCCTCGCATCGCGGCGGCAACCCGGGCTTCGTCCGCCTGCTCGATGAGCGAACCCTGCTGTTTCCCGACTATCGCGGCAACATGATGTTCAACACGCTCGGCAATCTGGCCGCCAATCCCCGGGCCGGACTGCTGTTCGTCGACTGGGAGCGCGGCGCCACGCTCCAGCTCAGCGGCGCCGCCGAGATTCTGTGGGACGACCCGGCGCAGGCGGGGTTCGCGGGCGCCGAGCGGCTAGTCCGCTTCCGCCTGCGCGCCGCCCGGAGCGGCCAGGCCGCCCTCGCCGGCAGGCTGATCAGCCGCTCGCCGTTCAATCCGGGGCCTGCGGCTTGACGCGGCGGCGGGGATCAGCGACCATGCCGGCCGCGATTGTGTCAGCCGAAGGAACGGACCATGCTCATCACCAGCCGCAACAACCCAGCCGTCAAACAGATTCGCAGCCTGCGCCAGCGCAAAGAGCGCGAAGCCTCGGGCCAGTTTTTCATCGAGGGCATCCGCCTGGTCGCCGAGGCGCTCCAGCTCGGCGCGGCCGTCGAAAGCCTTGTGGTGGCGCCCGAGCTGCTCACCAGCGCCTTCGCCCGCGAGCTGGTGGACGGGGAGCGCGGGCGCGGGCGGCCGGTCGTCGAGGTCTCCGGCGAGGTCTTCGCCAGTCTGTCGGCCAAAGACGGGCCGCAGGGGCTGGGCGCGGTCGTCCGCCAGCACTGGTCGGCCCTCGACGAGATCGACCCCGCCGCCGGGCTGTGCTGGGTCGCCCTGGACGCGGTGCAGGATCCGGGCAACCTGGGGACGATCCTGCGCAGCGGCGACGCCGTGGGCTGCGCCGGCGTGATCCTGCTCGGCGCCTGCACCGATCCGTTCGATCCGGCGACGGCCCGAGCGAGCATGGGCGCGCTGTTCGCCCAGCGGCTGGTCGCCGCCAGCTGGGATGAGTTCGCCGCCTGGAAGCGGCGGCGCGGCGTCACCGTCGCCGGGCTGGCCGGCGCGGCGGCCGCCGACTACCAGTCCGCACGCTACCCGGCGCCGCTCTGCCTGCTGATGGGCAGCGAGCGCGAAGGGCTCTCGCCCGAGCACCAGGCCCTCTGCGATCTGCTGGTCTCCATCCCGATGGTCGGCCGCAGCGACTCGCTCAATCTGGCGGCGGCCACCAGCGTGGCGCTCTACGAGGTGTTCAATCAGCGACGGGGCGGAGGGTTGAAGCCCTCCCCCGCCTCCCTGCCGGAGTAGTTTCGCTGCGCTGGGCTTTTGCCCTTGCCAGGGCGGGGGTGCGCCCTCCCCCGCAGCCTAGCTGGGCTCGTTTCGCTGCGCTGGGCCTTTTGCCCTTGCCAGGGCGGGGGTTTCCCCTCCTCCGCAGCCTAGCTGGGCTCGTTTCGCTGCGCTGGGCTTTTGCCCTTGCCAGGGCGGGGGTTTTCCCTCCCCCGCCTCCCTGCGGGAGGAGCGCAAGGGGGCATGCCCCCTTGCATCCCCCAAAGGCCGTGGTGGGCGTTCTGTATTGCTGGGCGCACAGGGCCGTCGCTGGGCGGCCCGCGTTTTATTTTAGGGGTGAAGGTGAGATTGTTTCCGTAGCTGCTTGGAAAGTATTATGGGTGAAATAGCTGCCGTGGCTGCTTGAGTAATCAATACATCATACAGCCAACCCCCTGTCAATTAGCGAGCTAAGTCACTCCAATGCTCGGCGAATCCTCGCCAAACCTCCGCCCCAATCCCGTCCCTGCAAGCTCCCCGCCGCCGCAAAACCCATGGGACCCACCAACTAAAAATGCTCACCGACTAAGCGCGTATCATCGGGGGATGCAAGGGGGCGCGCCCCCTTGCGCTCCTCCCGCAGGGAGGCGGGGGAGGGCGAGCCCCCGCCCGCCAGGGCAAAAAGGCAATCCGCCAGGAGAGGCCCTCCCCGCCCTGGCAAGGAAAAGCCAGCCAACCAGCCATGGAGCGCGAGGGGCCCGCGCCTCTCGCCCCCGCAGAATCCCCTATAATGGCGCGATTGCATTCCACATACAAAAGGGTGTTCCATGAACCACGAGTTTTTCGTCCAGCATCCCTACGTCAGCGTCGCGGGCAACATCGGCGTGGGGAAAAGCACGCTGGTGGACGCGCTGGCCGGCGCCTTTGGCTGGCAGCCCTACTTCGAGCTAGTCGCCGACCATCCCTATCTCGATGATTTCTACGCCGATAAAGAGCGCTGGGGCTTTCACTCGCAGCTTTGGTTCCTGGCCCAGCGCTTCGAGCAGCAGCTGGAGATCGCCGACACGCCGGTGGCGGTCGTGCAGGACCGCTCGATCTACGAAGACTACGAGGTGTTCGCCAAGGGCCTGCTGGAGCAGGGCATCCTGTCGCACCGCGACTTCCGGACCTACCGCAAGCTCTATCAGGCCCTGATCCACTCCACCACCCCGCCGACGCTGCTCGTCTACCTGCGGGCCTCGGTGCCGACGCTGATCAAGCGCATCAAGGGCCGCGCCCGGCCCAGCGAGCAGGAGATCGGCGCCGACTACCTGACCCGGCTCAACCACCGCTACGATGAGTGGCTGCGCCGCTTCGAGCTGTGCCCGGTGCTCACGATCGAAACCGAGGACCTGGATTTCGCCCACCGCGACGATCACCGCCAGCAGATCATCGAGACAATCGGCCAGGCGGTGGGCCGGCGCACCAACTTCCAGTACCGCCTGCCCCTCGCCGCCGACGAGCCGTAGCCGAGGGCGGCAAAAAGCGGCGCTGCTGTGATCGCACAGCAGCGCCGCTCGCGGGAAAGCCGGTCAGCCCTGCCAGGGCGGCAGCGCCGCCGGGAAGCGCGCCCCAAGTTCGCGGTAGAGCCGCTCGCCGTCGACCGAGGAGACATAGACATCCACGACCTGCGGCTTCTGGTCCGGGCACTCGAAGCGGATATGGCTGCCAGTGACCCGCAGCTCGCGCACGCTGGCGTAGGGGATTGCCACCGTGGCCTTTTTGCGACCGACAATGCTGGCGATAATGGCCGCCGGCAGCAAGCCGACGCCGACGCTGAACAGAATGAGCGGCAGCACCGTGACCAGCACGATGATGCCGATCTGAAGCAGCACGGTCGGCATGAGCGTCCCCTGCGCCACCAAGTGATAGGGATGGAACTGGATGCCGCCTTTGCCCATGAACGTAGCCTTGATGCCGGGCCGGCGAAAGCGGGCGTCGAAAATCTGGCCGGGGACGTGGGGCGGGATGGGCTGGTAGCTGGTCTTGAAGCGCGACGGCGCATTGATTTTGGGCATGGAGAACCACACGCCGGCGCCGCCCACCGCCAGCAGCGCCACCCCGGCCGCCAGCGGCCCGGCCGACCAATCCTGGCGGCCGCTCGTCACGCTGACTGTCATGCCAATCACAATCACCAGGCCCACGATGCCCAGGATCACCGCGAAAATCCAGAGCACCGTAAAGCCGACCTTGGCCCCGACCGACAGCTCGCCCTCCAGCCAAGGCGGGCGCTGGCCGGCTCGGCGAAAATTGTACCCCTGCTCCATGAGTCTGTTTCCCTCCGGTTACGATGAATGATGCGTGCCCCGAACAGGCCGCGGCCGCGGTCTGCGGATCGATGGGCTCGGGCCTGCTCGGGGGATTGCCGCCAGTATCCGCGATCGCCGCCAGCCTGTCATCAGGCAAACGGGGGAGGCTGCCGGCGGCCCGGTTTGGTGATACGATCAGAGCAGCGCGATCGATGACGAGCCGCCCTGCGGCCAGCGAGGACCCGCCGATGCCTGAAATCTACGTCAGCACCGATGTCGAGACCGACGGGCCGATCCCCGGCCCCAACTCCATGCTTAGCTTCGCCTCCGCCGCCTACCGCGCCGACGGCCAGCTCATCGCCACCTTCGCCGCCAACCTGGAGCTGCTGCCGGACGCCGCGCCCGATCCCAAGACGATGGCGTGGTGGGCGACCCAGCCCGAGGCCTGGGCCGCCTGCCGCGAGCAGCTCCAGGCGCCGGCCGCCGCCATGGCCGCCTACGCCGCATGGCTGGACGGGCTGCCGGGCAAGCCGGTCTTCGTCGCCTACCCGGCCGGCTTCGATTTTCTGTTCGTCTACTGGTATCTGATCCGCTTCACCGGCGCCAGCCCGTTCTCCCACTCGGCGCTGGACATCAAAACCTACGCCATGGCGCTGCTGCGGCAGCCGTTCCGCGCCACCACCAAGCGCACCATGCCGCGCCGCTGGTTCCCCCAGCAGCCCCACACCCACGTCGCGCTCGACGACGCGATCGAGCAGGGGGCGCTGTTCTGCGCGATGCTCAACGAGCGGCTCCGCGAGTAGCCGCCGCAACCCGCCCCGCCGCCCGCCGTACCATCGCTGACGATTCATGCCATAATGAAGCAATGAAGCAACGATCCCGATCCCTTAAACATAGGAGGAACCGGCAATGCTTAAGCGACTAAGCACTTTGATGCTGCTGCTGGCCGTGGTCTTGGCCGGCTGCTCCGGCAGCAATAACGGCGGCTCGGCCACCAGCGGCCCCGGCGCCACCGCCGCCCCGTCCGGCGACGATATCCTCGTCACCATCACCTACAGCCCCGAGAAAGAAGCCTGGCTCAAAGAACGCATCGACGTCTTCAACAGCCAGAACAAGCAGGTCAACGGCAAACGCATCGTGGTCCAAGGGCAGAACAAATCCTCCGGCGCCGCCCGCACCGAGCTGCGCTCCGGCGCCCTCAAGACCACCGTCTGGTCGCCCTCCGCCTCCAGCTGGCTGGAGGTCCTCAAGCAGGAAGCCAACAATCCCCAAATCGCCGAGCCCAACCCCCGGCCGCTCGTCCTCACGCCGGTCGTGATCTCGATGTGGAAGCCCATGGCCGAGGCGCTGGGCTGGCCGGGCAAGCAGATCGGCTGGCGCGACCTGCTGGCGCTGATCAACGATCCCGAGGGCTGGGGCAAGTTCGGCCACCCCGAGTGGGGCCGCTTCTCCTGGGGCCACACCGATCCCGAGATCAGCACCACCGCGCTCTCGACGGTCATCGCCGAGATCTACGCCGCCACCCAGAAGACCGACAATCTGACGGTCGCCGACGTGCAGGCCGAGGCGAGCCAGCAGTTCCTGCGCGATCTGGCCCAGGGCATCAAGCACTACGGCTACAACACGCTGGTCTTCAGCGACAACATGCAAAAATACGGCATGACCTACATCTCGGCCTTCCCGATGGAAGAAATCACGCTGATCGAATTCAACAAAAAGGGGCCGCAGACGCCGCTGGTGGCGATCTATCCCAGCGACGGGACCTTCATCCACGATGATCCGTTCATTGTGATGAGCAACGCCAGCGCCGACGAGAAGGCCGGCGCCAACCAGCTCTACGATTTCTTGCTGAACGACGAGAGCCAGCGCCTGGCGATGGGCTACGGCTTCCGCCCGGCCAATGTCAATGTGCCCCTGGCCGAGCCGCTGACGCCCCAGTTCGGCGTCGATCCGGCCCAGCCCAAGCAGGCGCTGCCCATCCCCGGCGTCGATGTGATCGTCGCCGCCAAAAACGCCTGGGCCAACAACCGCAAGCCGGCCAATGTGATGCTGGTGATCGACCGCTCGGGCTCGATGAACGATAACAATAAAATCGAGGAGGCGAAGAACGGCGCCGATCTCTTTCTCGGCCGCCTGCCGGCCCAGGACAACATCGGCCTGATCGCCTTCGACGATGTGCCCGAGGTGCTGGTGCCCCTCAAGCCGCGCAACGAAAACATCAATCAGCTCCAGGTCCAGGTCCAGGGCTTGATCGCCGACGGCAAGACCAGCCTGTTCGACAGCCTTGAGCTTGCCCGCCAGGAGCTGGAAAAGCTCAACCAGCGCGACAGGATCAATGCGATCGTGGTCCTCAGCGACGGCGCCGACACCGCCAGCGTGACCAACATCGAGCAGCTCAAGGAGAATTTCGGCGAAAGCAGCATCCAGATCTTCCCGATCGCCTACGGCGCCGACGCTGACAAGGCGGTGCTCGGCGAGATCGCCGACTTCTCGCGCACCCTGCTGGTCGAGGGCAGCACCGGCGACATCAACACGATCTTCGAGAACCTGAGCCGCTATTTCTAGCGAGGAGCCGCATGCGCATCCTAGTCCTGCACGGACCCAATCTGAACATGCTCGGCCGGCGCGAGCCGGAGATCTACGGCGCCACGACGCTGGAGCAGATCAACGCGGCGCTGGAGGAGCAGGCCGCCGCCGCCGGCGCCAGCCTCCAGGTCCTCCAATCCAATCACGAGGGCGAGCTGGTCGATCGCATCCAGGCCAGCTGGGGCGAGATCGACGCCGTGCTGATCAACCCCGGCGCCCTGACCCACTACGGGCTCAGCCTGCGCGACGCGCTGGCGGCGCTGCACCTGCCGATCGTCGAGGTCCATCTGTCGAACGTCTACGCCCGCGAGGCCTTCCGCCACACCTCGCTGATCGCGCCGATCGCCACCGGCCAGATCAGCGGCCTGGGCTGGCAGGGCTACCGGCTCGGCCTGCAATGGCTGCTGGAAAAGGGCCGTCAGGCCTAGGCTGATCGAACCAGCGCGGCCCGCGGCGTTGTGCCGCGGGCCGCGCTGCGTTGGTCACTCGGGGCGGGTGACCGTCGGGCCGGAAACCAGGAACTGATTGCCGTCGAGGTCCTTGAACATAAAAAACGTGCCCCAGAACTCGGTCGTCAGCTCGACGGAGAACTCGACGCCGGCGGCCTGGAGCTCGTCGAAGGTGGCCTGGATGTCCGAGGTGCTGAAGGCGGCGGGCGAGTTGCGGCCGATCAGATCGTGGGTGTCGGCGCCGCCGTAGAGCACCAGGCGCGTCTCGGAGCCCGGCAGCGAGACCTCCACCCAGCGCGAGCCGTCGTCGCCCATCGGCGTGTCGGCCTCCAGCTTGAAGCCGAGCTTGGTCGTGTAGAAGTCGATCGCCTGGTCCTGATCCTTGACCGGAATGCTGACGAAGCTGATCTTCTCAATCGCCATGGCCTGTCGCATCGCTTTCTAGCGCCCGCGCCGAGCGCATCAACACAGATGTGCTGAGTATACGCGAGGCGCGCTGATCGGGCAACCGCGTTGAGTCGTCAGTCGTCAGTCGTCAGTCGTCAGTCGTCAGGATGGCCCCTCGGAAGCCACAGAGCTATGCGAATACCTACCTTGCTCAAGGTATTCAATGCTATCCTGACGACTGACGACTGACAGCTGACGACTGAATCATTTGACGCCCCCCACCCTTTCCGCTATACTAAATCGGCATTCGGGGTGTGGCGCAGGCTGGTAGCGCGCGGCGTTTGGGACGCTGAGGTCGTAGGTTCGAATCCTATCACCCCGACCAACACCTTGACGAGAGCCCTGGGCTCTCGTTTTGGTTTAAGCCTTTCAGCCAGGAGCAGCCATGCATATTCGCGACGCAATCATCGCGCTGGTCGGGCGCGCCGACCTGAGCCAGGAGGACGCGGCGGCGGTCATGGAGCAGATAATGAGCGGCGAGGCCACGCCGGCGCAGATCGCCAGCCTGCTGACAGCGCTCCATCTCAAAGGCGAGACCGACGCCGAGATCGCCGGCATGGCCGAGGTCATGCGCGCCCGCTCGACCGCCGTGCCCCACGACAAGCCGGTCGTCGACACCTGCGGCACCGGCGGCGACCAATCCAACACCTTCAATATCTCGACCGCCGCCGCCTTCGTGGCCGCCGGCGCCGGCGCGACGGTCGCCAAGCACGGCAACCGGGCCATGTCCTCGAAATGCGGCTCGGCCGACGTGCTGGAGGGCCTGGGCGTCAACATCGAGCTGGAGGCCGACGGCGTGGCCCGCTGCCTGGCGGCGGCCGGGATCGGCTTTATGTTCGCCCCGAAATTCCATCCCTCGATGCGCTACGCCGGCCCGGTCCGCCGCGACATCGGCATCCGCACGGTCTTCAACCTGCTCGGCCCGCTGACCAACCCGGCCCGCGCCGAATACCAGGTGCTCGGCGTCGCCAGCGCGCCCCTGGCCGAGAAACTGGCCGGCGCCCTGAGCAAGATGAACACCCGCCGCGCCCTGGTCGTCCACGGAACCGACGGCCTCGACGAGCTGTCGATCAGCGCGCCGAGCCTGGTCTTCGATGTCCGCGGCGGCGAGGAGCCGCGCAAGCTGGTGGTGGACCCGCGCGAACTGGGCCTGGAGCTGGCGCCGCGCGCGGCGATCGCCGGCGGCGGGGTCGAGGAGAATGTGCGGACGGTCCGCGAGGTGCTGGAGGGGCGCGACGCCGGCCCGCGCCGCGATATCGTGCTGCTCAACGCCGCCGCCGCCCTGCTGGCCGCCGAGCGCGCCGAGTCGCTCGCCGACGGACTGAGCCAGGCCCGCGCAGCCCTCCAGCGCGGCCAGGCCGCCGAGCGGCTCCAGGCCCTGGTCAGCGCTAGCCAGGGGGCGTAGGGACTGTCAGTCGTCAGCTATCAGTCGTCAGCTATCAGGGCCGGTAGACACAATCCTTCCGCTCCCTGATGGCTGCCGCAGCTCCCGGCGATCGGCTATCAGCTGTCGGCGAGTGGGGCGGGCCGATCCAGCCAAGCCCTGCTCGCCTATCAACAGTCTCAAAAATCATTGCTGCCGCACTAAACCCAGACGGCGACGCCGGCTCCCGAAGCTCCGCCCTGACGACTGACGACTGACGACTGACAGCTGACAACCGCTAGCTACTTCTGCTTCAACCGCGCGTCCACCTGGAGCCGCCCCGCCGCCGCGCTGACGCCGACCACATCAATCTCAAGCGCCGGATTGGATTTGAGGCGCTTGTCGATCTCCTCGTTGACCAAGCCGCTGATCAGCCCTTCGACCAGCCGCCCGGGCAGGCGGAGGCCGCCCTCCTCGCCCAGGCCGGCCTGCTCGGTCACGACCACCAGCCGGCCCTCGCTGGCCACGATCTGGTTGCGGGTCTGCACGTCGCGCACGCCCAGCAGCGGCACGTCGATCCCGACCGTCAGCGTGAGGGCGGCGCCGCCCACCGGATGCGGGCCCAGCGTGATCCGGGGATTGGAGAATCCCTGCTTGGCCGCCAGCGAGCGCTCCATATAGGCCGGGCTGACCAGCACCTGGATATCGGGAGCCTCGGGCGGGCTGGCCGTGCCCTGGCGGGCGGCGTTGGTGCCGGTCAGCAGCAGCAGGGCCAGCCAGACCAGCACCGGCGCGCTGAGGGCCCCCGCCAGCCAGCCGAACACGAACGTCCGCCAGGGCCGGGGAGCCGCAGCCGGAGCGGCGCTCGGTGCGTCCTCGGCCGGCGCGGCGGGCTTGCCGCCGGGCTTTTTCGCGTCCCGCCCTTTGCCGGCGGATGGGCTGGCGGGCGGCTTGGCATCCCCTGCCGCCACTGTCGGCAGATCGGCGGTCTCATCGCTCGCGGGGCTGCCGGCGGGCTTGTCGAGCGGGGCGGTGGCCGCGAGCTTGGATTTGGATTTGGCCATGGCTGCTCCCAGCGGCGCGGGGACGGCTACCCGCGCGCGAAATAGACGGCGACAATCAGCGCCGCCAGGACAATCCGGTAGATCACGAACGGCAGGAACGACTTGGTCCGCACGTACTGGAGCAAGAAGCCGATCGCCAGCGCCCCGACCAGCGTCGACACGCCGATCCCCAGCCAGAACGGGGCGGTCAGCTGGCTGACATCGAGGTGACGCAGCTTGTAGAGGCCGGCGCCGGCGGTGATCGGCACCGCCATCAGGAACGAGAAGCGGGCCGCCGACTCGCGGGTCAGGCGCATGGCGCGGCCCATCGTCATCGTGGCGCCGGAGCGCGAGACGCCTGGCACCAGCGCCGCCGCCTGCGAGATGCCGATCAGCAGGGCGATGCGCCAGGTGATCTGCTCAACCTCAAGCTGGGGCGGGACAATCCGATCGACGAGATACAGAATCACGCCCATCACCGCCAGCGCCAGGGCGATCACCAGGTAGCGCTCCTGGAAAAAATTCTCGGCGTACTTGTCGAGCAGCAGGCCGGCCAGCGCGCCCGGCAGCGAGCCGATGCCGATCAGCCAGAACATGCGGCCCTGGGGCGAGGACGGGCGGTGGGCGTAGCGCAGCAGCCCCAGCAGATCGCGCCAGAAAAAGCCCAGCAGGGCGATCAGCGTGCCCATGTGCAGGGCGAGATCGAAGGTCTGGCTCTGGAAAAACGGATCGTTCCAGTTGAAAAACCAGGGCGTGACGATCAGATGGGCGGAGGAGGAGATGGGCAGCGGCTCGCCCAAACCTTGGACGATGCCCTTGCCGACGGCGATCTGGGCCGGGCCGCGCAGGACCAGGGCCGTGATGAGCGCGAG
>DASWWB010001046.1:0-1659 GCA_036406115.1 Herpetosiphonaceae bacterium | reverse complement strand
GGTGGACCAGGCTGTTGAGGCCCGCCAGCCCGCACCAGAGCCCGAGGTAGCCCCAGGCGATCTTGCCGTGGCTGGCGACGATCTCGCGCACCGCCTCGCCCTCGACCATCGACGGCGGGCGGCGGCGCAGGTGGGCTGTGCGATTGGCGGCGCGAACCATGATCGGCGGCTCGGCCTCCTCGCGCTCGGCCGGTTCCTCGGCGAGCAGGCCGCTGCCCGGCCGGGCGGGGCCGCGCATCGAGCGCAGCGCGGCGGCGGCGTGCTCGTTGTAGGGATTGATCGCCAGCACCCGCTGGAGGCAGTAGCGCATCCGCGAGCTGTCATCGACCACGCCGCTCAGCCAGAGCCAGCCCTGCTCGTTGCGCGGCTCGCGCTGGACCACCGCGCTGAGCAGCTGGCGGGCCAGCGGGTAGTCATTGGCGAGCACCGCCTGCTTGCCGCGCCGCAGCAGCTCGCTGATTGATTCCTCGGCGGCTGGCGCTTCGGCCGGCTCCTCGGGGGGCTCGCGGCGCTCGTCGCCGCTCATCGGTTGCCCTGGGCGATCAGCTGCTCGGCGACCGCCAGCGCCCGCAAGCCCTCGGCGGCGCTGACCAGCGGCGGGCGGCCGTCGCGGACCGCCGCGATGAAGTCCAGCAGCTCCTCGCGCAGCGGCTCGCGCTTGGGAATGTTGTAGCGGATCATCTGCCCCTCGGTGACGCCCATGACCGCCAGCTGCTCCCAGCCGGCGGTGGCCTGGGCGTTCTCGTAAAACTGCAATTCCTGGGTCAGATAGTTGGCAACAAACATGCCACGCTCGCCGAGCACCGAGAGCGTGCGCACCTTGGCCGGCGACAGCCAGTTGATTTCCAGTGTGCCGATCACGCCGCTCTCGAAGCGCAGCAGGGCGGTCAGCAGATCCTCGTGGTTGGTGTGGAGCCGCTGGCCGGTCTCCGCTTGCAGCCGGGCGACGGTCGAGCCAGTCAGGTAGTGCATCGCGTCGAGATCGTGGGTCGCCAGGTCGATGACGACGCCCACGTCCTGGATGCGGGCGGGGAACGGGCCGATGCGCCGGGCGCTGATCTGGAAAATCTGGCCCAGCTGGCCCTCGTCAAGGCGGCGCTTCAGCTCGGTGATCGCCGGATTGAAGCGCTCGACGTGGCCGATGCCGACCAACGTCCCGCGCTCGGCGGCCAGCCGCACTAGCTCCTCGCCCTCGGCGACGGTGGCGGCGATCGGCTTTTCGATCAGGGTGGCGATGCCGCGGCCGATGGTCTCGCGGGCGATCGCGGCGTGGAGATTGGTCGGCGCCGCGATCGTCACCAGATCGGGGCGCTCGGCCTCCAGCAGCGCGATTGGCGAATCATAGGCCCGCACGCCGTAACGCCGGGCGGCGCGCTCGCGGGCCTCGGGGCTGGCGTCGGCGACCGCGACCAACTCGACCTGCTCCAGCTCGTGGTAAACGCGGATATGGTTCTGGCCCATGCTGCCGGCGCCGAGGACAGCGGCCTTGAGTGGCTGAGACATGCGTGTTTCCTGTGTGCGATTGCGAATCATCCGCCAGCCGCCCGCGCGGGTGCCGGCCGGCCGGGCTATTGTACCTGATCGCGGCTTCGGCGCGCGTTGCGGTCGGCGTCGCCGGGCTGCTCGATCCAGTCGAAGCCGAGCTGCCCGTGGGCGGCG
>DASWWB010001045.1:0-3937 GCA_036406115.1 Herpetosiphonaceae bacterium | reverse complement strand
CCGCGAGGGCCGCCGCCAGCGCCGGATGCGCCCACGGCGGCGGATCGGCGCCACTCTCCAGCAGCAGGCAGGCGGCGCTGCGGTCCAGCTCGCGGTCCAACTCGGCGGGCCAGGCGAAGCCCGGCTGGAGATTCCAGTCGTCGGCGCGGACGTGCAGGCCGCTGGCGGCGAGGCGGGCGCGGATCCGCCCGGCTGCCGCTTCGTCGGCCAGATGGTGGCAGAGCAGCGCGTCGAAATCGATCAGCATGGCTCCTCCTGCGTGGGCTCGGCGGGGATGGGTGTATCATAGCCCGGCGGTCAAGCGACTGGCCGCGCTGAGCCGATCCGCCCTGCTGTGACGCCGCCTGTCGCTGGCCCGCGCTAGCATGAGGGGATTCGACTGAGCGAAAGGAGCCGACGCGATGACAAGTCTGGCCGGATTGTTGGAGTATCATGGGGCGGCGTCGCTGGACAAGCAGTGGGCGCTGAGCGATCTGATCGGCGACGCTGACTGGCAGGTCAGCATCTCGCAGGGCACGATCACCTTCGGCGGGGAGAAATCCTTCCCCATCCAGGTGCTGGGGACCGAGTCGCAGGGCAGCGGGACCTGGCTGTGGAGCTGGGCCAACGCCGCGAGCAACCTGCCGCCGGCGGTGGTGCGGGCGGCCGAGGAGCTGCGGGATTGGGGCGCCGAGCACGGGATCCCCGAGCTGACCGAGGCCGAGCTGAGCCTGGAGGCTGTCAGCGGCCACCTGCTGTCGATGATCGCCGCGGGCGTGCTGAGCGCCGACTGCTACTATCGCGGCCCCTACGAGGGCGGCGCGGTCTTTCTGCTCTTGGAGGCGCCGGAGCTGCGCGAGCGACTGACGCCGGCGATCCGGATCATCAATGTGTTCGTCCAATTGATCTCGACGTTCGAGGTCGATCACCGGCGGGCGCTGCTGGCCTATCTCCAGGCCCGGGGCTATGAGTGCGAAGCGCGGGGCGACGAGCTGGTCGGCTTCAACCAGGAGGGCTCGATCACCTTCCGCTTCGACGACCAGGATCGTTTTGTGTCCTCCAATGTCCACGTTGGCGGGCGGGCCTGAAAGGAGTTTGGGGTGATGGATGTGGTGCTGCTGCATGGCCAGGGCCGGACGCCGCTGTCGATGGCGCTGCTCGGCCGCCGCTTGCGCCTGAGCGGCCACGCCGTCCAGTCGTTCGGCTACGCGGTGTTTGCCGAAAGCTTCGACCGGATCGCCGGGCGGCTGGTCGAGCTGGCGGACGCCCGGCCTGCCAGCCGGCCCTATGTCATCGTCGGCCATTCGCTGGGCGGGATCATCACCAGGGCGGCGCTGCCGCGGCTGGCCCGCCCGCCGGCCCATCTGGTGATGCTGGGGCCGCCCAACCAGCCGCCGCTGCTGGCCCGCAAGCTGCGCGACAACCCGGCCTACCGCCTGCTGACCGCCGACTGCGGCGCCCGGCTGGCCTCGCCCGATTTCTACCGCGACCTGCCGCTGCCGACGGTCCCCACCACGATCATCGCCGGCACGGCAGGGCCGCGCGGCCGCTGGTCACCCTTCGGTGATCAGATCAACGATGGCGTGGTGGCCCTCGACGAGACCCGCCTCACTCCCGAGTTCCCCGTGATCACTGTCCCCGCCCTCCACACCTGGATTATGAACCACGGCGCCGTGTGGCGGCGGATCGAGGAGATTCTCTAAGGGGTCGGGGGTCAGGGATCAGGCCGGACGACGGAAAGGCGGTCGTCTTCTCGAAGCCTTGCGCAGCTCCGCAGCCGGCCCTGACCCCAGATCCCTGACCCCTGGCCTCATTTGCGCCCAATCCCCCCATGCCGTACACTGGCGGGCGGTTCATGTCGTGTGAGGACAATGACGTATGCTCGCACCGCACGCCCTGTTGCGTGGAATTGTTGACTACGCGGGGCTGTTCCCGCCCGCCCAGCTGGCGATGGCGCCGGCTGTCCGCAACTACGCGGCCTATCGCGCCGGCCCGCACGCCTGGGCGCTGGGCCGTTTCGTCCTGCCTGTCGCCCGCCTGGCTGAGTTCGAGGCCGCCGCCGCGCCGCTCCTGGACGGCGCGGCCGGGCCGTGGCCGATCAGCGCCCTCAGCGCCGATCCGGCGGCGGACCGCGCCGCGATCGAGGATTTCAACCGGCGCCTGGCCGGCCTGGCCGTGATCGACGCGCTGGAGTGCAAGGCCGCCAGACCGGCCGAGATCGCCGCCGCCCTGGCCGGCGCCCCCGCCGGAATCAGCGTATTTGTCGAGATTCCGATCGCCGCCGACCCGGAGCCGCTGGTCTCCGCCCTGGCCGGGGCGGGCGGGCGGGCCAAGGTCCGCACCGGCGGCGTGACCGCCGAGGCTTTCCCGCCGCCTGCCGAGCTAGCGCGCTTTCTGGCGGCCTGCGCCCGCCACGCGGTGCCGTTCAAGGCCACCGCCGGCCTCCACCATCCGCTGCGGGCCGAGCACCCGCTGACCTACGAGCCGGCCAGCCCGCGCGGCGTGATGCACGGTTTCCTGAATGTGTTCCTGGCGGCGGCGCTGCTGCGCGCCGGCGGCTCCCAGGCCCAGGCCGCCGAGCTGCTGGCCGAGACCGACGCCGCCGCCCTGGCCTGGTCGCCGGAGGCCGTCGCCTGGCGCGGCTGGCGCTTCGACGCCGCCGCCCTGGCCGATCTGCGCGCCGCCGCGATCGGCTTCGGCTCCTGCTCGTTCGAGGAGCCGATTGATGATTTGCATTCCCTGGAGGTATTGTGAGCCCTTCGATCAATGAGACCCACGACCCGGCGCTGCGCTCCTGGGTGGAGTCGGCCAACGCGCCCGGCGCCGATTTTCCCATCCAGAACCTGCCCTTCGGCGCGTTCCTGCGCGCCGGCCACGCCGCCGCCCGGATCGGCGTGGCGATCGGCGACCAGGCGCTGGACCTGGAGTCCTGCGTCCGGCTCGGCCTGCTGGACGGGTTGCCGGAGCCGGTGCGCGCCGCCTGCCAGGCCTCGGCGCTCAATCCGCTGATGGCGCTCGGCCCCGACGCCTGGTCGGCGCTGCGGCTGCGCCTGAGCCGGCTGCTGCGCGAGGGCGCCGCCGAGGCTGCCGTCGCCGCCGAGGCGCTGGTGCCGCAGAGCGTCGTCGAGCTGCTCCTGCCGGCTCAGATCGGCGACTACACCGATTTCTACGCCTCGATCTACCACGCCACCAATGTCGGCGTGATGCTGCGGCCCGACAATCCGCTCCTGCCCAACTACAAATATGTGCCGATCGGCTACCACGGCCGCGCCTCGTCGATCGTCGCCAGCGGCGCGCCGGTCCGCCGCCCTGCCGGCCAGCTCAAAGGCCCGCAGGATGAGCAGCCGGCGTTCGCCCCGTGCAAGCTGCTCGACTATGAGGCCGAGATCGGCTTTTTCGTCGGCCCCGGCAACGAGCAGGGCGAGCGGATCGCGCTTGGCGACGCCGAGCGGCACATCTTCGGCCTCTGCCTGGTCAATGATTGGTCGGCCCGCGACATCCAGACCTGGGAGTACCAGCCGCTGGGCCCGTTCCTGGCCAAGAGCTTCGCCACCAGCCTTTCGCCCTGGGTCGTGACCCTGGAGGCGCTGGCGCCGTTCCGCGCCCCGGCCTTCGCCCGGCCTGCCGGCGACCCCGCGCCGCTGCCCTATCTCAGCGACGAGCGCAACGCCGCCGAGGGCGGCATCGGCATTACTGTCGAGATCTTCCTGGCCACGCAGGCGATGCGCGAGCGCGGCGAGGCGCCGGTCCGGCTCAGCCGCGGCTCGTTCCGCGACATGTACTGGACCATCGGCCAGATGCTGGCCCATCACGCCAGCAACGGCTGCAACCTGCGGCCGGGCGACCTGCTGGCCAGCGGCACGGTCTCGGGCGCCGATCCCTCGGCGCGCGGCTGCCTGCTGGAGCTGACCTGGCGCGGCGCCGAGCCGATCACGCTCCCCGACGGCGAGGAGCGCCG
>DASWWB010001044.1:0-1593 GCA_036406115.1 Herpetosiphonaceae bacterium | reverse complement strand
AACGTGACGGTCAAGAAACGCGGCTCGCCGATCACCCCCGAGGAGCTGACCCGCCAGCTCCGCCTGCGCGGCTCGCGCCACCAAATCCTGGCGCTGACCCAGGTCGCCGGCGCGCCGACGGTCCTCCTCTGCCAGCCCGCGCCGTAAGCCGACTATCAGCCCATCCCGCCCCGGCCGCTGCTACAATCATCCGAACGAAACACCTGGGAAGGGCTTATGTCAAATAAAACATTCTCGCGCCGCGCTTTCATCCGCACCAGCCTGGTCGCCGCCAATCTCACCACCGCGCTGGGGCTGGGCCTGGCCGGCTACGCCTACCGCGTCGAGCCGGAATGGCTCGATCTCAGCGCGGTGACGGTGCCGATCGCCGGGCTCGACCCCGCCTTCGCCGGCTACCGGATCGCCCATCTCACCGACCTGCACGTCGATCCGACCTGGATGACCCCGCCGCGCCTGCGCTCGATCGTCGAGCTGGCCAACGACCAGCAGGCGGACCTGATCGCCATCACCGGCGATTTCATCACCAGCCACTCGCAGCAGTACGCCAAAACCACCGCCGAAGCCCTGGCCGGCCTCAACGCCCGCGACGGCGTCGTGGCGGTGCTGGGCAACCACGACCACTGGTGGTACCCCGAGGTGATCCGCCACGTGCTGAGCCTGGTCGGCATCCGCAACCTGGGCGACTCATTTATGACCATCAGACGCGGCGCCGCCAGCCTCCAGATCGCCGGCCTCGACGATCTCTGGCCCGATCCGACGCGCCGCTTCACGATCTACGACCATGAGCCGCGCTTCCGCCAGCTGCTGGCAACGCTGCCAGCCGAGGGCGCGGCGGTGCTGCTGGTCCACGAGCCGGATTTCGCCGACATCAGCGCCGCCAGCGGCCGCTTCGGCCTCCAGCTCTCGGGCCACTCGCACGGCGGCCAGGTCCGCCTGCCCGGCCGCGGCCCGCTGATCCTGCCGGACATGGGCCGCAAATACCCCGCCGGCCTCTACCAGCTCGGCGGGATGACGCAGTTCACCAGCCGCGGGCTGGGCCTGGTGCCGCCGCAGGTGCGTTTCAACTGCCGCCCGGAGCTGGCCGTGCTGACGCTCCAGCCGGCGTGATCGGAGACGCGCATGACTCGCACCATCAGCCGCCGCGCCTTCCTGCGCACCGCCGCCGTCTCGACCGGCGCGACACTCGCCGCCTGCCTCGGCGCGTTCGGCTACGCCAACACCATCGAGCCGGATTGGCTTGAGCTGACCCGGCCCGAGCTGCGCCTGCCCCGGTTGGACGCCGCGTTCGACGGCTACCGGATCGCCCATCTCACCGATATTCACTTCGACAACATGGGGATGGATCGGGCGCGGCTGGCGGAGATTGTCGCGCTGATCAATGCCGAGCGGCCGGATCTGATCGCGATCACCGGCGATTTTGTCACGCAGCACCCAGCGCGCTACGAGGATTGGCTGCGGGACGGGCTGGCCGGGCTGCGGGCGGCCGACGGCGTCATGGCGGTCGCCGGCAACCACGACTACTGGTACGACGGCGGCATCTGGATGCCGAATATCGTGACCGCCGCCGGCGCGCGCTGGCTGAGCGACTCGTTC
>DASWWB010001043.1:0-3207 GCA_036406115.1 Herpetosiphonaceae bacterium | reverse complement strand
TCCCTGATCCCTGACCCCTGATCCCTGACCCCTGATCCCTGACCCCTGACCCCTGATCCCTGATCGCTACGAAAAATAATCAATCAGCTGCTCGCGCTCGACGACGTGGGCGCCGGGCAGCTCGCTGAGGCTCTGGGGGCGCAGGCCGGAGGGCAGGCGCTCCAGGTCCTCCTCCAGGAACACCAGGCGGTCGAGGTTGGCGTTGGCCAGCAGGCTGAGGATCAAATCCTCGCTGGCGCGCTCCATCAGCTGCGGGATCTCGGCGAAGCGGCCGAGCTGGGCGAAGACCAGGGCCTCGTCGGGCGCGCGGAACAGCAGCACCGTGCGCCCGGGGCGCGGCCCGACCGAGGTGGCGGGGGCGCCCTCGGTCGTGCGCCGGTACAGATAGTAGCGGCGCTGGCTGAGCGGCGCCGTCGCCTGGCGGACCAGCGCCCGCACCTCAGCCTCGGAAACATCGAACATCTCAGCGACCGTTTCCAGCGTGTAGGACTCCATAGGCCACCCCCACCGGGACGAGGCCGGACCGCCGCCTACTGGGGCGGGGCGATCTCAACCGTTTTATTGAACTCGCTCAGGGTCAGCGTGCGCTTGATCGCCGGCTTCTCGCTGGGATCGAGCGCGCCGACCGCGATCACCTGGCGCACCAGCTTGTCCTCGACGCCGATCCACAGATCGAGCTTGACCTCGCCGGCGGTGGCGGCGCCGCCGGTCAGGGCCGCCAGCGTCACCGCGTCGACCGTGCCGCTGAGGTGATGGGTCTGGACGCCGCCGATCTCCTCCTGGGCAACATAGGCGGCGCCGCGCAGGCCGCGCAGCACGTCGCTGACGCCCTTGGCCGGCGAGAAGGCCGCCAGCCCCGCCGTATCGGCCTGCTTGGTATAGGTGTCGGGATCGAAAGGATTCGCGGTGACCCAAGCGTCGGCGCCGATGATGATCACATTGTTGTTGGAGAGGATGGGCACGCCCGGCAGCTTGGCCTTGAGCTTGGCCTTGAGTTTGTCGGGGCGGGCCGTGTCGCCGTCGGCCTCGACCAGGATGATGTCATTGAGCGGGGCGGCGTCGCCGTCGCTCACCACCAGCTTGAAATGGAACGCCGAGACCGCGTCGAAGGCGACGGCGCCCTCGCTGGCGACTTTGGCGGGATCGACCGTCTCGGGCGTGCCGCAGGCCGCCAACAACAACAGAACCAGAACCAGGGTCAGCCGTCCAATTCGGCGCATAGCTCCTCCGTGATTAAGTGCGAGTGAAAATGATCCGATCCGCGTGGACTTCGCGCCGGATGCGGCCTTCGCGCTCCAGGCGGGCCAGGTGCGAGAGCGTCTCGGCCATGGCGAAGCGGGCCTGGTGGGGCGTCAGCTCGCCGGTGGGAAACACGCGGTCGCTGATCTCGAACGCGGTCAGGCCGTCGGCCGCCAGGACCTCCATGTGGGCCAGCCGCTCGACATGGTGATCGTAAATCTCATCGACCCGCTCGCGGTAGGCGGCGAAGGGCGTGCCGTGGGCCGGCAGCGTCAGGGCGACCGGCAGATCGCGCAGCTCGCGGAGCGAGGCCATGTAGTCGCCGAGCGGATCGGGGTTGGCGTTGGGCCAGAGGCTGATATTGGGCGTGATCCGGGGCAGCACATGGTCGCCGGCAATGAAGACCCCGGCCTCGGCGTCGTGGAGGCAGACGTGGCCGTCGGTGTGGCCGCGGCGCTGGTACAGCTCGTAGGTCCGGTCGCCAAGCTTGAAGGGCGCGTCCATGTCCATCGGCGTGATGGTCGGATGGGGCAGGGTGTGGGCGAAAATCGCCACCATCTGCTGGAAAATATCGGAGGCGATCTCGTCGGGCATGCCATAGAGGCGGAAGAAATCACGCACGGCGGTGCTTGAGGCGTCCGGCGGCCGGCCCCAGACAAAATTGACAGCCTCGATCTCGGTCGGGGTCATCCAGACCGGGGCGCCGGTGCGCTGCTGCATCCAGCCGGCCATGCCGTAGTGGTCGGGGTGGTAGTGGGTCAGCAGGATGGAGCTGATCCGGCTCGGGGCCAGATCCAGCTCGGCGAAGGCCTGCTCCCAGGCCTGCTCGGCGGCCGGGTAGCGCAGGCCGGCGTCGACCAGCCCCCAGCCGGCGGCGCCGCGCACCAGGTAGCAGTTGACGAACTTCAGCGGCAGCGGCACCGGGATTTTCACCTGGTACAGATCGGGCGTTAGCTCAACGGTCGTGGTCATAGCGCACACTCACACACAGGCTGGCAGTTGAATCATACCATAGCCGCAGAAAATCAAACACCCACCGCGCAGGCGATGGGTGTCGGGGTTTGGAGGCGACGACGGGATTCGAACCCGTGGTGGTGATTTTGCAGACCACTGCCTTACCACTTGGCTACGTCGCCAACGGGCGGGATTATACCATAGGCGCTGGGGGGGCGCAAACAGAGGGATCAGGGATCAGGGACCAGGCCGGACGGCAACAACACGGGAGCAGACAAGCGCGCAACCAGCCTCTGACCCCTGACCCCTGACCTCTGACCCCTGACCCCTGATCCCTAATCTCTGATCTGCAACAATCCCCGCGCCCCCCGCGTCCAAGCGGGCAGATGGCGATAGAAATGAACAGCAAACCATCGACGAAACACACGCAGCCTTGAGGAGGGCACCCACCTATGAGCAACCACCTGCAAACGCCGCTCTCGCAGCGCCTGACCCGCTCCAGCACCGACCGCCGGATCGCCGGCGTCTGCGGCGGCCTGGGCCAGTATTTCGGCCTCGACCCGATCATCGTCCGCTTCGGCTTCCTGGCGCTGGCCTTCTTCGCGGGCGTCGGCTTCATCCTTTACCCGATCATGTGGCTGGTGATGCCGCGCGACACCACCCAGGGCACGCAGAACTGGGGCCAGGGCTTCCAGGAGATGCGCGACCACGTGCAGCAGGTGGCCAGCGGCCTCCACGGCGCGGTCAAGCCCGGCGCCGGCGCCCAGTTCGATCCGATGACCGGCCGCCCGCTCAACACCGAGGCGCCGCGCTTCGATCCCTACACCGGCCAGCCGATCCCCATGAACGTCGCCAACGTCGGCGAGACCGCCGTGCCGATCACCAACGCCGGCCCGTCGGCCGGGAGCGCCCCGAGCGGCGTGCCCGCCAATGTCCAGGAGCGCCGCAAGCGGTTCCTCGGCATGGCCCTGATGGGCGCCGGCATCCTGGCCGTCAGCAACATCGTCTTCGACC
>DASWWB010001042.1:0-5274 GCA_036406115.1 Herpetosiphonaceae bacterium | reverse complement strand
CGACCGGCGTGTTGGCGCCGGGGAGGCTGCTGACCACCGCGTAGGCCGGGAAGCGGTCGAAGGCGGCGCCCAGCCGGTCGCGGCCCTGGTAGTCGACGATCACCTGGCCGCGCAGGCCCAGGCTGGCCAGGATCTCGCGGGCCTGGTTCTCGCCGAAGCCGACCAGATTCGGCATCAGGATCTGGCCCGGCCCGACGGCCGGCGGCGCGTTGGGATCCGGCGTCGGCGTGGCGGTGGGGCCGAACTGGTCGGCGCTGCACGGCGGGAACTCGCCGACATCGCTGACTTTGACATCGTCATCGGTGTCGGCGCTGAAGCCGCCCCACTTCGACAGATCGATCTTCTCCTCGGAGGGATCGACCTTGGGCAGCTTCCAGACGAACAGCGTCACCAGCGAGTCCTCGGGGTACGAGCCCTGGCCGACCGGCTTGCAGTAGGAGCCGTCGCTGGTGCGGGCCACTGTCTGCTTTTCATAAAGATCGCAGTTCTGGCCGCGGGTCCTGATCATCTCATCGACGAACAGCTCGCTGTCGCGCCCGCCGAAGCCGCCGGGAATCTCGCAGACCTCGCGGGCGCTGACGCCTGGGAACGATTTGGCGAAGGCCTGGGGCATGTTGGCGAGGCCGCCGTAGGGCTCGGCCAGCGTCGCCATCATCGAGGGCGTGCGGAAGACGCTCTCCATGATCCGGTTCCAGATCGCGCCGCCGCTGGTGGTGCTTTCGACGTTGCCGGTCTGCTCGTTGTTGTTGTTGCCGGTCCAGACCGACACCGTGAGGAAGGGCGTGAAGCCCGAGGCCCAGGCGTCGCGGAAATCATTGGTCGTTCCGGTCTTGACGCCGGCCGGCTGCGAGAGCTTGAGCACGCTGTTGAGGCCGAAGATCGGGCGCCGGGCCTCGTTGTCGCTGATCATATTGGTGATGATGTAGGCGAGCCGGCCGTCGACGCACTGCGTGCCGTTGGGGACGCGCTGGCCGAGCGCGTAGTCCTCGGCGCTGGGCACCACGCACTTGCTGGTGTCGGTCTCGGGCTGGCGCTGCGGGGTTGGCTTGAACTCCTCCAGCGTCTCGCCCTTGTTGTTGGTGATGCGCAGGATCGGCGTCGGCGCGAAGTAGCGGCCGCCGCTGGCCAGCGTGTTGTAGGCGGTCGCCAGGTCGAGCGGCGTGACCTCGCCGCCGCCCAGCGTGAGCGCCAGGCCGTAGTAGAAGGGATCGTTGGCCAGGCTGCTCGGGGCGATGCCCATGCGGTGGAGCAGGTTGAGCGTCTCCTGGATGCCAGTCATTTTGAGCGCTCGCACCGCCGGGATGTTGAGCGAGTTGGCGACCGCCGTGCGCGCCCGCAGCGGGCCGTGGGAGCGCTGGTCGAAGTTCTCGGGGGCGTACTCGTTGGGGCCGGGATTGAAGATCGTCGGCACATCCCACAGAATCGAGCCGGGCGTGAGGCCGGCGGCGCCCTCAGTCGTGACGAACTGCTCCATGCCCGCCAGGTAGGTGAAGGGCTTGAGCGCCGAGCCGGGCTGGCGCTGGCGGGTCGTCACGTTGACTTTGCCGTCCAGCACGTTGCCCTCCTCGCCGGGCGTGGTGGTGGCTTTGGTCAGGTTGTAGCCGATCGACCCGACCATGGCCAGGATCTGGCCGGTGTTGGGCTGCATCATCACGACGGCGGCGTTGTGGATGTTGCGGTTCTGGTCGTTCAGCTCGACGATGCGCGAGTAGGCCACGGTCTGGGCCATGTCCTGCATGTTCAGGTCGAGGGTCGTGGTGATGCGCAGGCCGCCCTCGGCCACGACCTCGGCGCCGTAGCGCTGCTCTAGGTATTCCTGGACATAGAAGACGAAGTGCGGCGCCAGCAAGCTGACATCCTGGTCGGCGAAAACCAGATCCTCGGCGGCCACGGCCCGGGCCTGGCGCTCGGTCAGGTGGCCCTGCTTGACCATCTGGCGCAGCACGTCGATCTGGCGGTACTTGGGCGGCGAGATGTCGTCGCCGTTGGGCAGCTCGTAGGCGGGATCGCGCCAAACGTCCTTGGGCAGGCCGATGCCGGGGATCGTGCGGTTGGCGTCCATGTATTGGATGGGATTGTAGAGCGTCGGCACCTGGGGCAGGCCTGCCAGCAGCGTGGCCTGGGCCAGATTGACGTCGCGGGCGCTGACCTTGAAGTAGCCCTGGGCCGCCGCCTCGATGCCGTAGGACAGGTTGCCGTAGGGGATCTCGTTCAGGTACAGCTCAAGGATCTGGTCCTTGGAGAATTCGTTGTTCAGCTCCTGGGCCAGCACGATCTCTTTCAGCTTGCGCCGGTAGATATTCTCGTTCTCGCGCTCGTCCTTGGTGAGCACCACGTTGCGCACCAGCTGCTGGGTGATCGTCGAGGCGCCGCCCTGGCCGACATCCTGTTTGGTGAGATTGGCGACGGTGGCGCGGGCGATCGAGACATAGTTGACGCCGGTGTTCTCGTAGAACGAGGCGTCTTCGACGTCGATCGTGGCGGTGAGGATGAGCGGCGAGATGTCGGCCAGCTTGACCGGGACGCGCCGGCCGCTGCCGATGAACTCATAGAGCAGCGTGCCGTTGCGGTCGTAGATGTAGGAGGAGGAGAACGACTGGTAGTTTTGAATCTGAGCCAGGCGCGGCTGGAGGTTGCGCGCGATCTCGCTGTAGCTCGCGGCGACGGTCAGCGTGCCGACGACGCACATCAGCAGCAGCGCGGCCAGGGTGCCGGCCAGCAGCAGCGCGAGGCGCCTGCCGAAGCTCGCGCGGGCCGCCGGCTCGCGCAGCATGGACGGGGTGGCGCGCAGATGCCTGCGTCCCGCCAGCCCTTCCTGCTGGGCGCGCGCCGCCTGGCGCCGGGTTGATCGTTTGCTCATGGCTTGATCCTATCCCTTTGTGTGAGTTTTCAAGCAAAACGAGCGGGTTCTAGACGCCGCTCGCCGGGCATTGTACCACGCTCGTTTCTACGTTATAGCAACTTCCGGGCCATTTTCAGCCGCCCGTCACATGCGGCTCAGGTTGGCCGGCGACGCGGGCCATGAGATAGGCGTCGGCCAGTCCGCCGTTGCGCAGCGCGTATTGGCGCAGCGTGCCCTCGACCTCGAAGCGCAGCCGCTTGTAGAGCGCGATCGCCGGCCCGTTGTCGGTGAAGACCACCAGTTCCAGCCGGCTCAAGCCCAGCCAGCGCTCGCCCAGGTCGATGATCGCCTCCAGCAGCGCGGAGCCCACGCCCCGCCCCTGGTAGTCGTCGCGCACCGCCATGTCGATGTTTGCGCTGTGGCGCCGCCGGCCCTCGCCGACATCGAGCGTCGCCACGCCCACGACCATGCCCTCCACCGCCGCCACCAGCCGCGGAATCTCGGTCTCCGGGTTCTCGATCCGCCGCCGCCACAGATCCTGGGCCGGGAACGGCAGGTGCAGCGAGCCCGCCACGACGTGCGGCCCGCCGAAAATTGTCGCCAGGTCGGCGTAGTCCTCTGGCTCCAGGGCGCGAATCACGATGTCTAAGGTTTTGGCCACAATGCCTCCTGTGCGGTCGGTTTCGCGCTAGAGTATACCACCGTGGGGGAGTCGTCAGTCGTCAGCTGTCAGTCGTCAGGAGCTAGGAGCCCGGAGCTCTGACGGATCTCGATGCCGCCGCAATCCGTGCCCGCTTTGCGGCCACCCCTGACGACTGACGACTGGCGACTGGCGACTGATTGCCTGCGCCAAAAGGTGGTTGCCGGCTGGCGCCGCCGGGCGTATGATCGGCTTCGCGGCGTCGGATCGCGGCGCCGCGCCGCAATTATCTAGATGGAGACGCCATGCCCACGGAACGCATCAAACTTGACCCGCAGGATTGGGCCACTGTGCAGCCCGCGTTCGATCAGCTCCTGGCCGAGCCCCTGTCCGCCGCGACTGTCGGCCCCTGGCTGGAGCGCTGGAGCGGCCTCGACGCCCAGCTCAAGGAGTATGAGTACCAGTCGTGGCGCCTCTCCACCGAGAACACCGCCGACGAGGCGGCCGAGCGGCGGCTGATGCACTTCTTGGAGGAGTTGCAGCCCAAGATCGAGCAGCACGCCCAGCGCCTCAAGGAAAAGCTGCTGGCCGCCGATCTCTCCGCCCTCCCCGCCGACACCGCCCAGATGCTTCGCCGCTTCCGCACCGAGGCCGCCCTTTTCCGCGAGGCCAATCTGCCCCTCAGCACCGAGATCCAGCGCCTCAGCACCGAGTATGACAAGCTCATCGGCGCGATGGCGATCGAGCTGGACGGCAAAACCATGACCATGCCCCAGGCCATGACGCTGCTCCAGGATCCCGACCGCGCTCTGCGCGAACGGGTCTGGCGCGCCGTCCAGGACCGCTACCTCCAGGACCGCGCCGCGCTCGACGAGCTGTTCCTCAAGATGCTGCCGCTCCGGCGCCAGCAGGCCCGCAATGCCGATCTGCCAAGCTACATCGAGTATGTCTGGGGCCAGTACGGCCGCTTCGACTACACGCCCGAGGACTGCCGCACCTTCCACGCCGCGATCGAGAGCGAGATTGTGCCGCTGGCCCGCGCCTACGCCGCCCGCCGCCGCGAGCAGCTCGGCGTCGAGACGCTGCGCCCCTGGGACCTGGATGTCGATCCGCTCGGCCGGCCGGCCCTGGCGCCCTTCGGCGACGTGGCCGAGCTGGAGGACGGCTGCCAGCGCATGTTCGATCAGCTCGATCCGGCGCTCGGCGATCAGTTCCGCCGCATGCGCGACGGCTTCCTCGATCTCGACTCGCGGCCCAACAAGGCGCCCGGCGGCTACTGCTCGTTTATGATGGACTCCAAGGTGCCCTACATCTTTATGAACGCCGCCGGCGTCCACGACGATGTCCAGACGCTGCTCCACGAGGGCGGCCACGCCTTCCACGCCACCGAGTCGGCGCTCAAGCAGCGGCTGATCTGGAACTACAACGGGCCGATCGAGTTCTGCGAGGTGGCCTCGATGGCCATGGAACACCTGGCCGCGCCCTACCTGGAGCGATCCAAGGGCGGCTTCTACGCGCCGGCCGACGCCCGCCGCGCCCGCGCCGAGCATCTGCAAGGCACGCTCACGTTCTTCCCCTACATGGCGGTCGTCGACGCCTTCCAGCACTGGGTCTACGCCGAGGCGCCCGAGGATGTGAGCGCCGCCGATCTCGATGCCAAGTGGGGCGAGCTGTGGGACCGCTTCATGGACGGCGCCGATTGGACCGGCTTGGAGGACGTCAAGGTGAGCGGCTGGCACCGCAAGATGCATATCTACTCCAGTCCGCTGTATTACGTGGAGTACGGCCTGGC
>DASWWB010001041.1:0-5471 GCA_036406115.1 Herpetosiphonaceae bacterium | reverse complement strand
CGCGGCGCCGAGCAGCCGCCCGGCGGCCCGCCGCCAGCGAGCGGGGGGAAATGGTTCGGCCATAGGGGTCTCCTTTGATTGGTCTCGGGCCGGGCGCCGCGCTGGGCGGGCGCGCCGCCAGGATAGCCCACCCCGCCGGCGTCGTCAAAGCGGGCGCGGCTGTGACGACGCGCTCGCATCAGGCACTTTGGAGCGTATCGGACGGGGCGCTAGCTATCCCAGAGCATCTGCTGCTGAGGCGGGTCGCCGGGGGAGGGGCGCTCGGCGAAGGGCAGGCCGAGGTGCTCGTAGGCGCGGCGGGTGGCGACGCGGCCGCGCGGCGTGCGCTGGATGAAGCCGAGCTGGATGAGATAGGGCTCGTAGACATCCTCGATCGCGTCGATCTCCTCGGCGGTGGCGGCGGCGAGGGTCGAGAGGCCGACCGGGCCGCCGTCGAAGGTTTCGATGATCGTGCGCAGGACGCGGCGGTCGTTCTCGTCGAGGCCCAGGTCGTCGATCTCCAGGCTGGCGAGGGCGGCGCGGGCCACCTCCAGGTTGATGTGGTTGTCGGCCATCACCAGGGCGAAATCGCGGACCCGCTTGAGCAGGCGGTTGACGACGCGGGGCGTGCCGCGGGCGCGGCGGGCGATCTCGTGGGCCGCCTCGTCGTCGATCGGCGATTTGAGCACCGCCGCCGAGCGGCGCACAATGTCGGTCATTGCGTCGAGCGTGTAGAACTCCAGGCGGTGGACCGAGCCGAAACGGTCGCGCAGCGGCGAGGTCAGCAGGGCCAGGCGGGTGGTGGCGCCGACCACCGTGAAGCGCGGCAGCTTGAGCCGCAGGTTGCGGGCGCTCGGCCCCTTGCCGACGATGATATCGAGGGCGAAATCCTCCATCGCCGGGTACAGCACCTCCTCGACCGCGCGGTTGAGCCGGTGGACCTCGTCGATGAACAGGAGATCGTCTTTTTTGAGATTGGTGAGGATCGCCGCTAAGTCGCCGGCGCGCTCGATCGCCGGGCCGGAGGTGATTTTGATGCTGACGCCCATCTCGTTGGCCAGGATCGACGAGATTGTCGTCTTGCCCAGGCCGGGCGGCCCGTAGAAAAGCGTGTGATCGAGCTGCTCGCCGCGCTGCTTGGCGGCGGCGATCGCGATCTTGAGGTTGGCCACGACCTTTTCCTGGCCGATGTACTCGGCCAGGCGCTTGGGGCGCAGGCTCTTTTCGGCGGCTGCGTCCTCCTCGCGGGCTTTGGGCGTCACGATCCGCTGCGGGTCGGTGGGTTCGGTCATCGGCGGTTCTCCTGGGGGAATTATAGCACGGGTGATCGGGGGGATCAGTCGTCAGGTGGCAGTCGTCAGGTTCAGGCTGGGGCGATCCTGCCGCTACCTGGGAAATCGTCAACCCCTTGCCCCGACCTCAACGGCGCTTGCCCGCCCCTCCCGAGCGAAGCGAGCCCCTGACGACTGATGACTGCCACCTGACGACTGATCCCCAACTTGCGCCCCCGCCCATCTGCCGGTATTGTTAACCAAGTCTTCCACCTAGCCAGGAGCCTACGCAATGGAGCGACGCGAAACGTATTGGCGATCGTCGGACCTGGGGATTGACATGCCGCTGGTGGCGTACGGCCACGCCGGCGTCCCGCTGCTGATGTTCCCGACGGCGGCGGCCGACTACCTGGAATATGAGCGCTTCTATCTGATCCACGCGATCGCCCCGCTGATCGAGGGCGGGAAGATCCGGGCCTACGCGATCAACAGCGTCAACCGCTACAGCCTGCTCAACGACCACGCGCCCGCCCAGCTCAAAGCGCGCCTGCTCACGGCCTTCGACCAGTACATCGTCAACGATGTCATCCCCTGGATCCGCCAGGACTGCGGCGACGAAACCGCCCGGCCGTGGGTCACCGGCGCCAGCCTCGGCGCCTTCCTCTGCCTCAACACCACGCTCAAGCACCCGGATCTGATCAGCGCCTGCGTGGCGATGAGCGGCTCGTACGACGTGCGCGACTACCTGTTCAACTACTACGACGACGATGTCTACTTCAACAATCCCGTCGATTATCTGCCGCGCCTGGAGGACGAGTTTTTCCTGTCGCGGCTCCGAAGCGCTGTCGATTTCGTCCTCGTGAGCGGCCAGGGCTCCTACGAAAATCCCGGCCGCTCGGTCCAGATGTCCCACATCATGGCGGCCAAGGGCATTCCCTGCACGCTGGATCTCTGGGGCCACGATGTCAATCACGACTGGCCCTGGTGGCGCAAGATGCTGCCTCACCACCTGGAGCAGCTGCTGGCGCGCAGCGAAACCCGCGGCGCCGGCCCAGGCGAGGCCCAGACGATCGCGCTGGCCGATCCCACCGAGCGCGGCCGCGACCAGGAGCGCCCCGCCGAGCGCGGCCAGCAGTCGGCCGAGAATGTCAGCGCCACCGGCGACTCGGACAATGTGAGCATCCCGGCGCCGTCGTAGGGCAGGGATCAGGGGTCAGGGGTCAGGGGGCAGGGGGCAGGGGTCAGGGGTCAGGAATTGATTGGCCGTGACGCTGGCTTACGATGACGGGGTGCATGCCAGTCGCCCCCGCCGGCCTGACCCCTGATCCCTGACCCCTGCGTCTCCGGCATCATCGCCGGCCATCCGTTTCCCACCTGAACCGGCGGCTGCGCGGCCGTCTGGATTGACTCAAGGAGGCGGCTATGCACATTGGTTACGCCACGCAAGATCCCAGCTCCCACTATTGGTCCATTGTGAATTACGGGGTCCAGGAGCGGGCGGCCGAAAGCGGCCACGCGCTGACCACGCTGCATGCCGCCACCCTCGACCAGCAGCGCGCGGCGTTACGGACCCTGCGCGAAGCCGGGATCGACGCGCTGCTGCTCGGCCCGGTTGCGGCGAGCGGCCTGGCCGGCGAGCTGGCGCCCTTCCGGGCCGCGCGGATCCCGATCATCGTGCTGGCCGCCGAAGTGACCGATGCGGCGGCCACCTGCACGATTCGCTCCGATCACCGGCATGGCGCCGAACTGGCAGCGCGCTACGTCATCGAGCAGATCGGCGGCGCCGGCGCGGTCGCGCACCTGATCGGGCCGCTGGTGCTCAAGGACAACAGCGACCGGGCGGCGGCGGTGCGGGCGGTTTTCGGCCAGACGCCAGGCATCGAGGTGGTCGCGGAAGCGGAAAGCCCCGACTGGAACCCGGGCTCGGGCGCCGCGTTTATGCGGCGGGTTTTGGCGGAGGCGCCGCACGTGCGGGGGATCTGCGTCGCCAACGACACCCTGGCCCTTGGCGTCGCCGACGCGATCGCGGAGGCCGGCAGGACTGGCTCGATCGTGGTGACGGGCTTCGATGCGACCCCCGAGGCGCTGATCGCGCTTCACGAGGGGTGGCTGAGCGCGACGATTCGCCAATCGATCCGGCAGATCGGGCGGCTGGCGGTTGACGCGGCGGCGGGCGACGGCTGGGATGGCGGCCCCCCGCCCCAGATCTTGACGCCGATTTCGCTGATCACGCGGGAAAACCTGCTGGCCGAAACGCTTGAATCGGTCTATCTGCTGCCGCTGGTGCTCCGCGACATCGTCGGCCGCAACGAGGCGCTGGCCCAGGCGCAGGCGGCGATCATCCAGGCCCAGCGCGAGACGCTGCGCGAACTATCCACTCCGCTCATCCCGATCAGCGACTATGTGATGATTATGCCGCTGGTCGGGTCGATCGATGACGCCCGCTCCCAGCAGATCACGCAGACGCTCTTGCTGGGCATCGCCCAAAACCGGGCGCGGGTGGCGATTCTCGATATCACCGGGGTGCTGGTGGTTGACACCCAGGTGGCCGACGGCCTGTTGCAGGCGGCGCAGGCCGTCAAGCTGCTGGGCGCCGAGGTGGTGCTGACGGGGATTCGCCCGGAGATCGCGCAAACTCTGGTCGGGCTGGGCGTGGATCTGCGCGGAATCGTCACCGAGAGCAGCCTCCAGCGCGGCATCGCCTATGCGCTGGGTCGGATTTAAGCGCGGCCGGCGCGATCCCTGGCCCTGTATAAACAATGGTATCATTGGCGGCGCGGCGAATCTTCGTCGCGCTGTTGTTTGTTAAAGGTGACCGGCGATGAAGCGTGCGACTCCTGCGCGGCCCCGCGCCTGGTGGCGCGATCCGGTGCTGCTGGGCCTGCTGGCCCTCGGGCTCGGCCTGCGGCTTTGGTATTTGAGCATCCACAACGGCCGCTCGGCGTTTTTCGCCGACGAGGGCGACTACTACGCCCGGGCGATCAACATGGCTTTCGGCGGCGGCTACGTCGATGATTTCTGGCTGATCCGGCCGCCGCTGGTGGTGTTTTGGCTGGCGGGTCTGTTCAAGCTGACAGCGCTGGCGGGGCTGGGCGCCCATCTGCTGCTGGTCGCCAGGCTGGTCCAGATCGCGCTGAGCCTCGCGGTGCTGGTGCTGCTCTACGACACCGGCCGGACGCTCTACGGCGTCACCGCCGGGCGCTGGGCGGCTGGCGGCTGGGCGGTGCTCTACAGCTTCGTCAAGCTGCCGTCGCTGCTGCTGGTCGAGAATATTTTCCTGGCGCTGGTGACGGTGTTTTTCTGGGCGCTGGCCCGCTACGAGCGCCGCCCGGCCGATCGGCGCGGCTGGGGCTGGCTGGCGCTGGCCGGGGCCGCCCTCGGCGTGGCCGCCCTGTCGCGCTCGACGCTGATCTGGTTCCTGCCTGCGGTCGGGCTCTGGCTCTGGCTGATCGAGCGCCAGCGTCGTCCGGGCCAGCGCGTCAAGCCCTTCGCGGTGTTGGGGCGCTGGCTGGCGGTCGCCGGGGTGATGGCGGCGCTGGTCGCGCCCTGGACGCTGCGGAACTATCGGCTCTACGGCAGCTTCATCCCTGTCGACACGATGCTGGGCGCCAATCTCTGGCTTGACGCCGACGAGCTTGATTCGCGGCGCGGCGACAATCCCAAGCTGGCGGCGCTCCAGTCGATCGAGGATCCGGTGGCCCGCGACGCCTACGGCCGCCAGCAGGGCTTGGCGACGATCGCCGCCGACCCGCTCGCCAAGCTCGGCCGCTCCTGGGCGCAGGTCCGCCACGCGCTGCGCCTGGAGTTTCTGGCCAATTTCTTCGACCGGCCGTCGCTGGACAGCGAGCCGCTGCGCGCCGCCTGGCCGCTGGCCGCTCCCGGCGACCTGCTGACGCTCGCGCTGGTCCTGTTGCTGATCTGGAGCGCGTTCAGCCCCGCGATTGCCGGGCCGTTCAAGCTGGGCGCGCTGCTGTGGGTCGGATTGAATCTGGCGGCGATTGTGGTGTTTCATAGCGAGACCCGCTACCTGCTGCCGATCTATCACGTGGCGCTGCTGCTCGGCGGCGGCTCGATCGCCCGGGCCCAGTCGCTGGTCGCCGGCTGGCGGCTGCTGGGAGCGATGGCGGCGATGTTCGCCGTTGTGCTCGTCGTGATGACCTACAAGCCCTACCCGGCGCTGCTCGACAGCGGGCTGGACCGCGAGTTCGCCCTGGCCGACGG
>DASWWB010001040.1:0-2005 GCA_036406115.1 Herpetosiphonaceae bacterium | reverse complement strand
CGCCCAGCCCACCAGCGGCTTCGAGGGCTTGCCCGAAAATAAAGGCCAGACAATCAAGCTGACCCTGACTGGCGGCCAGGACGCCGGCTCCTACGAGGTGACGACCAAGGACGGCGCCTGCTCCTACGGCATCGCCGAGGCCGCCAGCTGGGGCAACCAATATTCGATCGCCACCGCCGACCCCGCAGCCTTCAGCAGTCTCCAGCTGATCGCCGCCAGCGTCGATCCCGCCAGCGGCACCAACCAGTTCATGACCACGGTCTCGTTCGGCGAGCTGTTCTCCGCCGCCGGCCGCAACTATGAGATCAAAGCCCTCGACGGCGACGAGGACGGCGCCGGCTCCGGCACCGTCCTCGTCGACGATCGCGGCGAGACCGCGACGATCCGCATCCAAGGCCAGACCGCCGAGGGCGTGGGGATCGATGCGACCATCGAGTGCCTGAGCGTGATCCGCTTCGACGCCCCGCCCGGCGGCGGTGCGCCCGCCGGCGAGAGCGCCATCGCGCTGGCGATCAGCGGCGGCGAGCTGGCCGGCGAGTACGCCGCGACCCTCGGCGGCGCGACCAGCAGCTGCGGCGCCGGCGCCGGCAACTCCAGCGTGCTGATCGAGGCGCTGGCTGAGGGCCAGCGGGCCGCAAGCTACACCTTCGAGTATCTCGACGAGGCGAACGGCGGCCCGGTCCACTGGATCCAGCTGCTGGCGGCCGAGGCGAACGGCGGCCCGACCCAGGCCTTCTACCTCGACATCGACGACCAGACCTTCTACCTTGAGAATCTGGCGGGCGGCGCCGGCGCCGGCACCGTCGCGGTCGAGGACACCGGCGACAGCCTGGTCTTCGCCCTCGATGTGAAGAACGCCGACGGCGTGAGCGTCACCGGCTCCATCACCTGCAAGAATCTCGCGCGCTAGGCGGGCTTGGCGCGCGGCGGCCGGCTTCGTGCCGGCCGCCGCGCCGTTTAATCCCGCTGAGACCGCTTTCGGCCGCTGGGGCGGCGGGCGGTGATGGTATAGTTGCCGCAACCGAAACCTGTGCTGTGTTGATTGGGAAGGAAGCGGGATGACCGACGATAGAAAAGATGTGACGATCAACGATATCGCGCGGCTGGCGGGCGTGTCTCCCAGCACGGTGTCGCGGGTGCTGAACAAGAGCAAGCCGGTCACGCCGGCGACCGAGGCGGCGGTCCAGGCCGCGATCGACCAGCTCGGCTTCCGCCCAAACCTGGTGGCCCAGGGCCTGGCGCGCGGCCGCTCGACGGCGATCGGCGTGCTGATCGAGGAGCTGACCAGCCCGTTCTACGGGGCGATCATGCGCGGCATCGAGGACGGCCTGGGCGACAGCGGCTTTTATCCGATTTTCGCCAGCACCCACTGGCGCCCCGGGCTGGCCGCCCCCGACCGCCGCGCTCTTGACATGCTGCTCGGCCGGCGGGTCGATGGGATTCTGATCGTCGGCAGCCATGTGCCTGACGCTGTCTACCGCGAGCTGGCGCGCCAGCTGCCGTTGCTGATCGTCGGCGAGCTGATCCCGGGCTTCGAGGAGCGCTGCCTGGTCGTCGACAACCGCCACAGCGCCGACGCCCTGACCCGCCACCTGATCCAGCTCGGCCATCGCCGGATCGCCCACATCAGCGGGCTGCTGGAGAACGCCGACGGACGCGAGCGGCTGGAGGGCTACCAGCGCTCGATGGCCGAGGCCGGTCTGCCCGAGCTGGTGATCGACGGCGATTTCACCGAGTCCAGCGGTATTCTGGCGGTGGATCGGCTGATCCACGAGCGGGCCGAGTTCAGCGCGATTTTCGCCGCCAACGACCAGATGGCCATGGGCGCGGCCCTGGCGCTCCACCGCCACGGCCGCTTGGTGCCGCGCGATGTGTCGCTGGCCGGCTTCGACGATCTGCCCCTGGTGCGCTACTCCATCCCGCCGCTGACGACGGTCCGCCAGCCGACCCACGAGATGGGCCTGGCCGCCGCCCGGGGCATGCTCGATCTGATCGGCGGCCGGCC
>DASWWB010001039.1:0-4761 GCA_036406115.1 Herpetosiphonaceae bacterium | reverse complement strand
CGCTGGTTGCGGCGCCGGGCGGCAGCTCGACCGCCACCTCGGCCTCGCCCTCGTCCTCGTCGCCGGAGCCGTCGTCGATCAGTGCGATCACCGTGCCGACCGGCGCCGTCGCGCCCTCCTCGACCAGCAGCTGCTTGATCGTGCCGCGGTCGAAGGACTCGATCTCAATCGTCACCTTGTCGGTCTCGATCTCGGCGATCGGCTCGCCGCGATCGACAGCGTCGCCGGGCTTTTTGAGCCATTTGGCGATCGTGCCTTCCGTCATATCGGCGCCCATCTGGGGCATTGTCACTTGTTTAGCCATCAAGTCACCTTTGTCACTTCAGGCAGCGCGATCACTGCTGGCGGATCTTGGGCGCTTTGCCAGCCAGCACGTCCTTGACGGCGGCGATAATCGTATCGGCGTTCGGCACCACGTCCAGCTCAAGCTGCTTGGCGTAGGGCATCGGCACCTCTTTGAAGCCGACGCGGGCGATCGGGGCGTCGATCGAGTCAAAGCCCTCGGTGTAGAGGCGGGCGGCGATCTCGGCGCCCATGCCGACCGACGTCCACTCCTCGGCGACGACCACGGCGCGGCCGGTGCGGCTGAAGCTGGCGAGGGCCGGCTCCATGTCCAGCGGGCGCAGCGTGCGCATATCGACGATCGCGGCGTCGATGCCCTCGGCGGCCAGCTTCTCGGCGGCCTGCTGCGAGACCGAGACCATGCGGCCGTAGGTCACGATCGTCACATCTTTGCCGTCGCGCAGCAGATTAGCTTTGCCGATCGGCACCGTGTAGCTCTCCTCCGGCACCTCGCCCTTGACCGCGTTGTACATCATCGTGTGCTCGAGGAAAATCACGGGATCGGGATCCTCGATCGCGGCGCGCAGCAAGCCCTTGGCGTCGTAGGGCGTGCCGGGGGCGACGACCTTGAGGCCGGGGACATAGGCGAAGTAGTTGTCGAAGGCCTGGGAGTGGGTGGCGCTGAGCTGGCTCCAGCCGTTGGGCATGCGGAACACCACCGGCGCCGTGAACTGGCCGCCGAACATGTAGTGGATCTTGGCGGCGTGGTTGATGATCATATCGAGGGCCAGGATGGCGAAGTTGGTGGTCATCATCTCGACCACCGGCCGCAGGCCGTTCATGGCGGCGCCGATGCCCAGGCCGGCGTAGCCCGCCTCGGCGATCGGCATGTCGCGGACGCGCTTCTCGCCGAACTCCTTGACAAAGCCCTTGGTCACGCCGTAGGCGCTGTCGTAGTGGACCACATCCTCGCCGATGATGAACACCCGATCGTCAGCGTGCATCGCATCGCGCAGCGCCTGCCGCAGGGCCTCGACAAACGTAATAACAGGCATGCTCTAAAGCTCCTTAAACAGGCTGCGAGTAAATTTCGGTCCAGACTTCGCTGAGATCGGGGTGCGGGCTCTCCTCGGCGAACTTAATCACCTCCTCCATCTCCTTCTCGACCTCGTCCTCCATCTGCTTGGCTTTCTTGGCCGTCAGCAGCTTCTCGTCGATCAGCTGCTGGCGCAGGAGGGCGATCGGGTCGCCGGAGCGGCGGGCCGCCACGTCGTCGCGGGTGCGATACATCTGCGGGTCGGCGGCGGAGTGGCCGCGGAGCCGGTAGGTCATCGCCTCGATGAAGTACGGGCCCTTGCCGGAGCGGGCGTGCTCGACGGCTTTCTCAGCGGTCTGGCGCATCAGCGCGATATCGTTGCCGTTGATGCGCTCGTTGGGGATGTCGAAGGCGTTGGCTTTGCGGTGAATCTCGGTCACGGCGCTGTGATTGGCCAGCGGCGTGCCCATCGCGAATTCGTTGTTCTCGCAGACGAAGACGATCGGCAGCTTGTAGAGCGCGGCGAAGTTGAGCGCTTCGTAGAACTCGCCGCCGTTGGTGGCGCCGTCGCCGAAGAAGCACATCACCACGCCGTCTTCCTCGCGGTATTGGATGGAGTAGGCGATGCCCATGGCGATCAGCAGGTGGGCGCCGACGATCGCATAGCCGCCCCAGAAATTCTTGCTCTTGTCGGCGAAGTGCATCGAGCCGCCCTTGCCCTTGTCCACGCCGGTGGTGCGGCCGAACAGCTCGGCCATCAGCGGCTTGGCCTCCAGGCCGCGGGCCAGCGCATGGCCGTGGTCGCGGTAGTGGGTGACGATGTGATCCTGGGGTTTGAGCGCGCCGATCGCCCCGACGGCAACTGCTTCCTGCCCAACATACAGATGCAAGAAGCCGCCGATCCGGGCGCGGGTGTATTGCTGTTGGCAATGCTCCTCGAAGGATCGGATCAGCAGCATCATGCGATAATCAGCGACCAGGTCTTGCTTGTTCATTCCAGCTCCTTGAAAGAGGTCTTCAGCATGATGAGGTACCTTGCGACAGCGTCGCAACCTGGTTCAGAGTCATGCAGTCGCCGTTGACTGGCTGTGTGGCGATGCGCATTATAGCATAACGGTTCCGGGCCTCCGGCTGCCCGCCCGCCCCCGCTGGAAGCGAATAGTTTGTGGGCGGAACAAAGCCCGTCGCCGCGCGTTAATCCGGCAGCGATCGCTTCGTCATGAAGGAGAGAATCATGCACCGTCGCTGGATCACGTCAGCCCTGATGGGACTGGCCTTGCTCGCCGCCCTCGCCGGCCCCGCCCGCCCCGCCGCCGCCTGCTCAATCGCCCCGCCAAGTATTGAGTGGACCGCCCCATACGCCGAAGTCATCGCGCTCGGCGAGGTCACCGCCGCCGACGAAAACCGCCTGGACCTCAAGGTGGATGAGTATTGGAAGGGCGGTTCGGGCGAGCCAACGCTCAGCATCGACAACCGCCGCCACCAGCTGACCGGCGCGGACTGCTCCACGGCTGAACTGCCCGGCCCCCTGGTCACGCCGGGGACGCGCATCATCGCCTTCCTCCAAAGCGGCCGCAACAGCGAGACTGATTGGGTGTTTCTGGGCACGCTCGACGGCTCCGGCTATATCATCGTCGACGGCCAAATCGGCAGCCCTCCGGCCCTCCCGAGCGACTGGGCATATCCGCCCGAAACCGCCGCAGCCTGGCTCAAAGACGATATCCTGGCCTATGCCAACGGCGTCCCGGAGCCGCAGTTCTTCCCCGATCCGCCGCCCGCACCTGTTGACAACACCGCCCGCCGCGCCGTCGGCCTGGCGATGCTCGGCGGGCTGGCCGTGCTCGGCGCGCTGGCGCTGGGCTTCTGGCTCGGCCGGCGCAGCGCGCGGGGCGAGGTCGATTTCGACGATCCGGCGACCGGGAGGGACGAATGAAACGACTGATCCGCGCCGCCGCGCTGCTGGCGCTCGCGCTGCTGGCCGCGCGCCCCGCGCCGGCCGCTGCCTGCGACATGGTGCGGATGGAGCCGCGCTCGCAGCTGGAGGCGAGCGCCCGCAGCGCCCAGATCATCGCCGTCGGCGAGGTGGTGGCGGCGAGCGAGCGCGTCTTCACCCTACGCGTCGAGGAATATTGGAAAGGCGCCGAGCGCGCGCCGGAATTGTCGGTCAACAATCAGCCGCTCGGCTTCGGCCCGGATTGCGGCTCCCGCGAAGGGCGCGGCCCCATGGTCCGGCAGGGCGCCAGGCTGATCGCCTTTCTCGCTCCCAACCGGCTGGTCGGGATCGCCGACTGGCAGCTCGCCGATTGGTACAGCGCCGACCCGGCGGTGAGCGACAGCATCGATGCGGGGCTGCGGGGAGGGCCCGAGGTGTCGACCATCGCCGAAGCGCGGGGAATCGTGCAGCGGGCGGTCGGAGCCGGCGAGATCGGACCGCCCGATCCGAGCGCAGCGCCCAGCCATCCCCGCCGGGCCGACCGGCTGCTCCTCGGCCTGGCCGCCTTCGCGGCGGCCGTCGTCCTGGGTTCGCTGGCCGTCATTGTCCGTCGCATCCGCCGCCGCCAGGACGCGGAACTGGCCGAGGACCGCCGCTGGCGGGCCGCGCGGCAGTGAGAAGGGAGCACCCAATGCGTTTTCGTTTGATGGTCTGCGCGCTCGCCGCAGGGCTGCTCGCCTGGCCGCCGCTTCCGGCCGCCGCCTGCTCGATTCTGCCGCAAGCGTCGCCCGCGCGGCTCAAAAGTTTCGCCGGCTACGCCGAGATCATCGCCGTCGGCGAGGTGGTGGCGGCCAGCGAGCGCGTCTTCACGCTGCGCGTCGAGGAGTATTGGAAAGGCGCCGAGCGCGCGCCGGAGCTGACCGTCAACAACCGAGGCAGCACGATCGCCGACTCGGATTGCAGCACCAAGGAAATCGCCGGCCCGACAGTTAGCGTTGGCACGCGGCTGATCGCCTTCCTGGCTCCCGACCGCATCTACGGCGTGGCTGATTGGCAGTTCCTGGGGATCTTCCGCGACGGCTATGTCATCATCGACGGACAGCCGAGCTACCCGGGCTCCCAGCTGACCTATCTGGGCTATCCCCCGACCACCGCCGCCGCCGAGATTCGGCCGATCGTCTTGGATGAGATCGGGGCGGGCGAGGTCGGCCCGCCCGATCCCGCCGCCGCGCCCAGCCACCCGCTGCGGGCCATCCGCTTGGCGCTGGGCCTGGCGGCCCTGCTGACAGCGGCGTTCTTCGCGCTCGCCGTGAGGCTCGTCCGCCGCCACCGCCGCCGCCACGACACGGAATTGGCAGGGAAACCCTGATGAGAAGGGAGCAACCGATGCAATGGATCCGTTTGGCCGCTGGCGCGATGATCGCCGCCCTGCTCGCCCTGCCGCAGCCTGCGGCCGCCGACTTCTGCATCCCCCAGCCGTTGGAAGCCGTCGCCGCCCCGTCCGATGTGA
>DASWWB010001038.1:0-2054 GCA_036406115.1 Herpetosiphonaceae bacterium | reverse complement strand
GGGCTTTGGTTTTCAGCTCATCGCGCATCGGGGCCTTTCAGATCGGCTCAGGCCGTGGCGGGCAGGGCGGAGGCGTAGTCCTCGCCATACAGCACCGTGTTGTAGAGCGTCTGGATCTCGCGGGCGATCGCCGACCAGCTGTAGCTCTGGGCGTTTTCGGCGGCCTGGCGGCCGAGCTGGCGGCGGCGCGGCTCGTCGTCAAGCAGCTCGGCGATCTTCTCGGCCAGGGCCTCGGGGTCCTCGCGCGGCACCAGCAGGCCGGTGACCCCGTCGCGGACGGTGTAGGTCAGGCCGCCGACATTCGAGGCGATCACCGGCGTGCCGCAGGCCATGGCCTCCAGCGCGACCATGCCGAACGACTCGTAGTGCGAGGGGACAATCACCATATCGCTGGCGCTGTAGAAGACCGGCAGGCGGCGCTGGTTCTGCGAGCCCTGGAACGTGACCAGCTCGCCGATGCCCAGATCGCCCTGGAGCCGGCGCAGGCGGCGCATCTCGGCGCTCCACTGGTCGGGCGTCTCGCGCCGGTCGCCGCCGATGATCGCCAGGCAGACCTGGCCGCGCATCGAGGGCCGGCGGTCCGCCAGCAGCGCCATGGCCCGCAGCAGCGTGTCGATGCCCTTGAGCGGCTCGATTCTGCCGACGAACAGCAGCATGCGGTGGGGATGGGGCGGCACGCCCAGCTCGTCGCGGGCGGCGCCCGGGTCCAGCGGCCGGAATTGATCAAGGTCCACGCCGCAGGGGATGACTTCGATCCGCTCGGCGTCGGCGCCGTAGTGCCAGACCATCTGGGCGCGGTCGAGCGGCGTGGCGGCCACCACCCGGTCGACCGACTGGAGCAGCAGCCGCTCGGCCTCGACCCGCTCGTCGGTCTCGCCCTCGTCGCCGCGGGCCACCGTGTTTTTCATCGCCGCCAGCGTGTGGAACATATGGATGATCGGCGTCCCCCAGGCCTGGCGCAGCTCAAGCGCCGCCAGCCCGGACAGCCAGTAGTGGCTGTGGATCACGTCGTAGCTGATATCCTCGCCGTCGGCCACGCAGCGGATGCGATGCACGAACTCCGGCAGGTAGGTCAGCACCCAGTTCTTGTCGTAGGGCGCCGCCGGGCCGACGTGGACGGTCAGCACCCGGACATTCGGCCCCAGCTGCACCACCGCCGGCTCCTCGCGGTCCTGGCAGCGGGTGAAAATATCGACCGCCACGCCCTGCTCGCCGAGCTGGCGGGCCAGCTCCCGCACATAGACATTCATGCCGCCCGCCTCTTTGCCGCCCAGCGCCGCCAGGGGACTAGAGTGGACGCTCAACATTGCAACTCGTCGCACGCGTTCCTCCGGTTGCCTCTACCTTTGATTCGGCTCCGCTAACAGCATATCACGGTTTCACGGCGCCTCCTGGCCGAACACCTCAAGGGTCGAGATCGCCAGGTAGCGGCGCGGATCGGCGCTGGCCGGCGGGTCGGCCCGCACCACCACCAGCCGGAAGCGCTCGGCGGCGATCGGCGGCACCTCGACCATCTGCAGCTCCGGCAGCGATTCGAGGTTGTACTCCAGCTTCGTCCCGTCCGGAAACTCCAGCCGGATGTGGCGGATCACGTAGTTTTGCGTGAAGCGGTCGGTGCCGTCGATCGCATCGACCTTGGCGTAGCCAGGGATGATGCCGATGCGCTGGATGGTGACTTGGCGGTCGAAGACCACCTCCAGGAACTCGCCGGCGCCGGTCTCGCCCGGGGCCAGCTCGCGCGAGCGCCAGGCGGTCGCCGGGTCGGCGTCCAGCACGTAGTCCGGCTTGTATTCGATGGGATTGCCGGCGCGGTCGACGGCCGGCGGCGCGATCGACGAGGCTGCGATGCCGAAAGCTTCGAGCAGGACCGGATCGCCGGGCGGCGGCGGTGCTGCGGTGCTGGTCGGCTCGCGCTCGGCGGTATTGGTTGGCTCGCGCTCGGTGGCGGTCGGCGGCGCGGTCGGGGCCGCCGTCGGGAGGGCCGCCTGCTCGCCGCCGCCGCGATTGGCCAGCCAGTAGGCGCCGCCGCCGCCGAGCAGCAGCAGCGCCAGGCC
>DASWWB010001037.1:0-3924 GCA_036406115.1 Herpetosiphonaceae bacterium | reverse complement strand
CGGTCTGATCCCTGATCCCTGACCCCTGGTCCGCATTCCCAAGATCCCAACCGGCTTTCCCTACGTCCGGTAATCCGCGTTGATCGACACGTACTCCGCGCTGAAATCGCAGGTCCAGGCGGCGCCGCTGGCCTCGCCGAGGCCCAGGTCCAGCGTGACGAAGACCTGCGGGCCGGCGAGGAGGGCGGCGGCGGCGCGCTCCTCGAAGGGCAGCGGCGTGCCGCCGGCGACGAGCTGAAGATCGGCGTCCGGGCCGAACCAGAGCGCCAGGCGCCGCGGCTCGAACGGCACCCCGGCGACGCCGGCGGCGGCCAGGATGCGGCCCCAGTTGGGATCGCCGCCGTGCATGGCGGTTTTGACCAGCGGCGAGCGGCCGATCGCCCGCGCGATCACCCGGGCGTCCTCGACGGCCCGCGCGCCGCGCACCGTGATCTCGATCAGCTTGGTCGCGCCCTCGCCGTCGGCGGCGATCTGCTTGGCCAAGTCCACGCAGACCGTCCCGAGCGCCGCCGTGAACGCATCAAGCTCCGCCGGGCCGATCTCCGCGCCGGACGCGCCGGACGCGAGGACCAGCACCGTGTCGTTGGTGCTGGGATCGCCGTCGACAGTGACGCAGTTGAAGGAGCCGGCGTTGGCGGCCAGCAGCGCCTCGCGCAGCAGCGCCGGCTCGATCCGGGCGTCGGTCGTGATGACCGCGAGCATCGTCGCCATCATCGGATGGATCATGCCGGCGCCCTTGGCGACGCCGGCGATCGTCACCTGGCGCCCGCTGATCTCCAGGCTGGCGCTGGCAGTCTTGGGCTTGGTGTCGGTCGTCATGATCGACTCGGCGACGATCGGCGCTTGGTCGGCGGCCAGGAGCGGGGCAGCGGCGGCGACCCCGGCCGCGACTTTCTCCAGATTGAGCTGGACGCCGATCACGCCGGTCGAAAGCACCAGCACCTCCTCCGGGCGGCAGCCGGCGGCCTCGGCAGCCAGGCGGGCCATCTCGCGGGCGGCATGGTCGCCCTGGTCGCCGGTGCAGGCGTTGGCGCAGCCGGCGTTGGCGACGACCGCGCGGATGGCGCCGGGATTCTCAGCCAGCGCCGCCTGATCCAGCAGCACCGGCGCGGCCTTGACCAGGCTGGTGGTGAAGACGCCGGCCGCCGCGCAGGGGCCGTCGGCCACCAGCAGCGCCAGGTCGCGCCGGCCGCTCTGCTTCAGGCCGCAGGCCACGCCCGCCGACCGGAATCCGGGGGCGAAACGGAACGCGGCGCTCATTTCGCCTCCGTCAGCGCCTGGACCTTCAGCGGCAGGCCGTAGATCTTGATGAAGCCCTGGGCGTCGGACTGCTGGTAGACCGTGTCGGCGCCGAAGGTCGCCAGATCCTCGACGTACAGGCTCTTGTCGGCTTTGCGCCCGACCAGATGCGCCGCGCCCTTGAACAGTTTGAGCCGGGCCGAGCCGGTGACATTGCGCTGGGTCTCCTCGAAGAAGGCGGCCAGGGCCTTGCGCAGCGGCGACCACCACTGGCCGTTGTAGATCAGCTCGGCGTAGCGATGGGCGACCACGTCCTTGTAGTGCAGCGTCTCGCGGTCGAGGGTCAGCTCCTCCAGGCCCTGGTGGGCGCGATGGAGCAGCGTGCCGCCCGGCGTCTCGTACACGCCGTGGCTTTTCATGCCGACCAGCCGGTTCTCGACCAGATCGACGCGGCCGATGCCGTGGCGGGCGCCGATCTCGTTGACCCGCTCCATCAGCGCCACCGGGCCGATCAGCTCGCCGTTCAGGCCGACGGGAATGCCGCGCTCGAAGTGGATCTCGACGTACTCGGGGATGTCGGGCGCCTCCTCCGGGGCGATGGTGCGCTGGAACATCGTCAGCTCGGGCTCCAGCGAGGGATCTTCGAGCATGCCGCCCTCGTGGCTCAGGTGCCAGATGTTGCCGTCGCGGCTGTAGATCGAGGCCCGCGAGCTGGTGACCGGCACATTGTGGGCGGCGGCATAGTCCAGGGCGTCCTCGCGCGAGCGGATGTGCCACTCGCGCCACGGGGCGATGATCGCCATCTCCGGCGCCAGGGCCATGTAGGTCAGCTCGAAGCGGACCTGGTCGTTGCCCTTGCCGGTGCAGCCGTGGGCCAGCGCGTCGGCGCCGACCTCCTTGGCGACCCGCACCTGGCCGCGGGCGATCAGCGGGCGGGCGATGCTGGTGCCGAGCAGATAGGTCCGCTCGTAGACCGCGCCGGAGCGCAGCATCGGAAAGAGGAAGTCGCGCACGAACTCCTCGCGCAGATCCTCGACGTAGCAGGCGCTGGCCCCGGAGGCCTTGGCCTTGTCCTCGATCCCCGCCAGCTCATCGGCCTGGCCCAGGTTCGAGCAGTAGCAGACCACCTCGCAGCCGTAGTTTTCCTTCAGCCAGGGCACGATCACGCTCGTGTCCAACCCGCCCGAGTACGCCAGCACGACTTTCTTCACGTTCGGTTTCGCCATTGTCGGAATGCTCCAGTTCGCTTCAAGGGTGAATAGCAAATTCAGGGCTGTCAGGGATCAGGGGCCAGGGATCAGGGGTCAGGTCCAGCGCCGAAGCCGTGTGCCGTTTCTGGCAACGCAAGCCGCCCCGGAGTTCGGCCTGACCCCTGACCCCTGATCCCTCATTACTCCAGCACCACCGCCGTCTCGTCGCAGCACGTCACCAGCGGGCACTTGACGCAATCGCGCCAGACCTTTTCGGGGAAGCGCTCCTTGTCGGTGACGACGAAGCCGAGGCGGGTGAAAAACGAGACGGCCCGGGTCAGGGCGAAGACCGTCGAGATCTTGCGCTGGCGGGCCTTCTCGACCAGGCCGAGGACGATTTTGGCGCCCAGGCCGTGGGTGCGATAGGCGGGATCGACCGCCAGCGAGCGGACCTCGACGAGATCGGGGTTCATCAGCAGCAGCGAGCCGATGCCCACGATCGCGGCGCCGTCGGCGGCCACGATCCAGTTGTCGATGCTGGCGGCGACCTCCTCGGCCGTGCGCGGCAGCAGGTGGCCGGCCTTGACATTCTCCTGGACCAGGGCCACGATCCCGGCGACATCGCCGAGCGCGGCCGGCCGGACCGTCACGACGGCGGCGGGGTGGTCAATCTCCGTTGATTGGGTGGCGATCATCGTGCTCCTCCCTGTGGAACGCTGGGGCCGGCCCAGTCATAGGTGCCGCCTGGCGTGTCAGCCGGCAAATAGTCAGCCACCAACGAGAGAATCCCCGCTGGCTGTGGCGCGGTCAGCATGTGGCGGGCGAGGGACTTCAGCTCGGTCGGCCACAGGCTCAGCCCGGGCACAGCGGCGAGCGGCAGCCACTCCGGCGGATAATCGTCCTCCTCGGCCTGGAGCGGCGCCCCGAGGGCACCCGGCTCCAGCGGCTCGGCGTAAAAATAGACCTCCAGGCCGAAGCCGTGGCGGCTCTCGCCGGGCGAGCCGGGCGGCGGCGGGTGGACGATCCACTCGCGGAGGAAGGCCACCCTGCCGATCTCGGCGCGGATGCCGGTCTCCTCCAGCACCTCGCGGGCGGCGCACTCGGCCAGGCTCTCGCCCGGCTCCAGGCCGCCGCCGGGGCAGCGCCAGTTCTGCACGCCCTGCTTGGTGCGGATCAACAGAATCTTGTCCTCGTGCAGGACAATCACCCGGGTGCGGATATTTTGATAGATGTCGTGGCTGTAGATGCTCATCGGGCGGCCCCGGCGATCCGCGTGCCGCCGGCCAGCGCATCGAGATTGGTGATGCGGACCTGGCGCACGCCCTGGGCCAGCGCCAGCAGCGCCGCCGTGACTTTGGGGATCATCCCGCCGCTGATCGTGCCATCGTCGATCAGCGCCCGGACCTCGGCCTCGCCCAGCAGCGGCGCGACCTCGCCGCCGACCAGCACGCCGGGCACATTGGAGACAAACACCGCCTCGCTGGCGCCGACAGCG
>DASWWB010001036.1:0-2213 GCA_036406115.1 Herpetosiphonaceae bacterium | reverse complement strand
CTGGCCGTCGATGCGACGGGCCATTACCCGCTGCCCGCCCACGAGCTGCATTTCGTGCAGCATGGCGAGAACACCACCTTTCGGATCGAGACCGCCGGCGCCGAGCCCGCCGAGCCCGGCCCCTACGTCCCCAACCGCCTCCTGCTGCGCGTCCATGGCGCCAGCTACAACACCGCCCCCGAGATCGAATCCGAGCTGATCTGGCTCGACGCGCTGCGCCACGAGACCGATCTGGCCGTGCCCGAGCCGCTGCGCGCCAGCGACGGCACCTTCGCCGTCACGCTCGGCGGACCGGAAACCGGCGGCGCACGCTCGGTCTCGGTGCTGCGCTGGATGCGCGGCGCGCTGCGCGAGCGCAATGTCACGCCCGGCCGCCTGGCGCAGCTCGGCCGCCTGATGGCCCGGCTGCACAGCCACGGCCGGCAGTGGCGGCCGCCGGCCCGGTTCGCGCGCCGGCGCTGGGACTGGGATGGGATCATGGCCGACGGCGGCCACTTCGGCGTGCCCGCCGAGCAAGCCTGGGCCATGATCCCCGCCGAGCTGCGCGACGATTGGCTGCTGGTCGGCGAGCGGCTGCGGGCGGCCATGGCCGAGCTGGGCGAGGGCGCCGACGCCTTCGGCCTGATCCACGCCGATCTCCACCTGGGCAATGTGATTTTCGCCGACGGCGAGGCCCGCGCGATCGATTTCGACGACTGCGGCTTCGGCTACTGGGTGCATGACCTGGCGGTGATCCTGGGCTACTGGCGCCTGGATCCCGACTGGCCGGAGATGCGCGACGGCCTGCTCGGCGGCTACGCGACAGTCCAGCCATTCCCCGCCGGCCAGCTCGACTACCTCGATATCTTCATGGTCGCCAGGCGCGTCTCGCTCATGCTGTGGGTGCTGGGCAAATCGGTCAACGACCCCTCGTTCCGCCGCAACCTCGACGAGTCGCTGGCCTGGGCCCAGCGCATGGTCAAAGCCTATCTGACCGGCGACTGGACGCCGATCGCCACCTAATTCATCAGCGCTTCACAGGCCGCGCGGATACTGCCAGATGATGACACGTCCATCTGGGAGGATTTCGTGCGATGAAATTATGGAAAATCATCCTGCTGGCGGCGCTGGTCGCCGCGCTGTTCGGCGGCCGCCTCGCCGCCCGCGCGCGAATCCCGCAGCGCGCGCTTGGGGCCGAGCCGCAGACCGGCGCGATAACCTATGACGGGCTGGAGCGGAGCTTTGTGTTCTACGTGCCGGACCCGGCGCCCAGCCGCCCGGCGCCGCTGGTGATGGTCCTGCACGGCGGCGGCGGCACCGCCGAGCACGCCATGGATGTGATGACCGAGGGCCGCTGGAACGAGCTGGCCGACCGCGACGGCTTCATCGTGGTCTACCCGCAGGGCGTCGACAATCTGTGGAACGACTGCCGGGCCGACGGCGAAAGCTCGGGGGCCGACGACAGCGGCTTCCTGGTGGCGCTGGCCGGCTATTTCTCGCGCCGCTACCCGGTCGACGCCAGCCGCGTCTACGCCGCCGGCCACTCGAACGGCGCCATGATGAGCCAGCGGCTGGCGCTTGAGCATCCCGGCGTCTTCGCGGCGGTCTTCAGCAACACCGGGCCGCTGCCGGCGCTCAGCGAATGCGCGCCAGCTCGGGGCCCGGTCTCGGTGATGTTCCTGGCCGGCACCGCCGACCCCATGATCCCGTTCGAGGGCGGCGAGGTGGACCCGCCGGGCAACGGCGATCACGGCACGGTGCTGAGCGCCGCCGCGACGGTCGCCGCCTGGACCCGGGCGCTCAGCGCCACCGGCGCGCCCGAGGTGATCCATGTGCCGGACATCGTGCCGGGCGACGGCAGCACAATCACGATCTCCAGCTACACCGGCCTGGGCGGCGAGCTGCGCTACTACCAGGCCGACGGCGGCGGCCACGGCTGGCCCTCGCCGACCCAGTTCCCGCCCGCCGAACAGCTGCGCAAAGGCAAAAAGAACCAGGACATCGTGGCCTGCGACGAGGCCTGGGCCTTTTTCCAGCGCCATCCGCGCGCGCCCCTGCCCCACCGGCTGGCGCTGCCCGTGCTGGGCGGGCTCTGAAGCCGGCTACTCGACGATCAGCTCGATGCGCGGCCAGGCGTTGTTGGCGTAGCCCTTGAAATTCCAGAGCTGGGCCGGGTCGGCGGGCTGGGTGTTGGCCGCCGAGTCGAAGGCGCGGGCCGCCAGCGCGTGGCGGCC
>DASWWB010001035.1:0-7072 GCA_036406115.1 Herpetosiphonaceae bacterium | reverse complement strand
GCGATCTGGCGGCGATCGAGGAGGCCACGCCGACCAGCCTGCGCTACCGCACCGCCGACGCCGCCCGCCTCAACCCGGCCCTGATCGCCCGCCTGATGGACCTTGACACGCCGCTGCTGGCCATCGCCGAGGTCCCGCGCTCGCTGGAGGATGTCTATCTCACGATCGTGGGCCAGACCCACCGCGAGCGCACCGGCGGCGTGCAGAGCCAGCCCGAGGTCCCGGAGCTTGACTTGGCGGAGGTGGCCTGATGTTCAATCGCCACATGCGGATCATCACCGGCCGCGACGTGCGCGACTCGTTCAGCGACTGGCGCACGGTCGCGCCGCTGATCGTCCTGTCGCTGCTGCTGCCGCTCGCGCTCAGCCCCGGCGTGCGCTACGTCTCCGACTTCCTTGAGCAGCAGCGCCTGACCGAGGTGCTGGTGCCGTTCGGCATGCTGATCGCCGGCTTCCTGCCAGCCTCGTTCTCGCTGATCGGCCCGCTCGAATCCTTCGTGGGCGAGCGCGAGCGCAACACGCTGGAGTCGCTGCTGTCGGCGCCGATCAGCGACCGCAGTCTCTACCTTGGCAAGTTCATCGCCTCGATCACCCCGCCGCTGATCTCCAGTTTCATCGCCATGAGCGTCTACGCGCTGCGGACCCGCGGCTCGGCCCGCTTCCCGGCCTTCGCCAGCGCCCTGACCTGGGACTGGATCCTGATCGTCATGGGGCTGATCTTCATCAAGGCGGTGGTGATGGTCTCGGCGGCGGTCTATATCTCATCGCAAAGCACGAGCATCCGCGCCGCCAATCTGCTGGCCAGCTTCATCCTCATCCCGATGACGCTGGTGGTGCAGACCGAGGCCTTCCTGTTCATCAACAAAAACTTCCAGGCCGTCGGGCTGATCACGCTGGCGCTGGTCGGGCTAGGCGGCTTTTTCCTGGCGGCTGGGCTGACCCGCTTCAACCGCGAAGAAGTGCTGGCGCGCGAACACCGGCCGGTGAGCGGCCGCGACGGCGCCAGCGTGCGCGGCAGGATCAGCGAGCGGCGCTACGGGCCGATCATCACCATCGCCCGCCGCGAGATCCGCGACACGCTGACCGACTGGCGCATCCTGACGCCGATCAGCGTGCTGACCCTGCTGGTGCCGGCGGCGGCGGTGCCGGGCACGATCTTCGCCATCGGCTTCGTCGAGGAGCCGGACACGATCACGCGCCTGATGCCGTTCATCCTGCTGATGGTCGGCTTCCTGCCCGCCTCGTTCTCGCTGATCACGGCGCTGGAGGTGTTCGTCGGCGAAAAAGAGCGCGGCTCGCTGGAGTCGTTGTTCTCGATGCCGGTCGGCGACCGCCAGCTCTACTTGGGCAAGCTCATCTCGGCCCTGCTGCCGCCGCTCTGCTCGGGCCTGGTGGCGATGGTGCTGTTCATCGGCGGCTTCGTGCTGACCGGCCGCACCGACATGCTCGGCACGCTGACGCCGCTGCTGGCGATCGGCATGCTGGCGCTGATGACGGCCAAGGCGGTCACGATGGTGGCCGGCGCGGTGATCATCTCGTCGCACACGTCGTCGGTGCGGGTGGCCAACCTGCTGGCTAGCTTCATCCTGCTGCCGATGAGTATCGTCATCCAGCTCGAGGCGATCGTGATCATCGGCCAGCGCTTCGATCTGATCGGCTGGAGCGGGCTGGCGACAGCCGTGGTCGGCCTGATCCTGGTCCGCAGCGGCATGCAAAGCTTCAACCGCGAGTCGATTCTCTCGCGCGAGCATCTGTCGCTGAGCTGGGAAGCGATCATCGGCGCCTTCCAGGCCTTTTTCCGCGAGGTCCGGCCGGCCGGCGCCGATCCCGATTTGCTGTCGAAGGAGCTGTCGCTGAGCCGCTTCTACCGCAAGGAACTGAAAGTCATCTGGCGCGAGCTGCGGCTGCCGCTGGTGGTGGTCCTGATCGGCGTGGCGGCGGCGGTGATCTACGCGCCGTTCCTGGACCCCGAGAACACCCGCCAGTTCTCACGGACGCTGGTCAACCCCCGCGCCATCGGCCAGGTGATCCCGCTCAACCCGCTCCAAGATATCCCGTTCCTGTTCATCGGCAACACCGTGCGCATCGCCTTCACCGGGCTGCTGTCGGCGGTGTCGTTCGGCATCTTCTCGTGGATGGTGCCGTCGGTGGCGTTTCTGGCGGTCGCCAAAAGCGCCTGGTGGAGCGAGAACCACGCGGTGGCGGGCGGGGCGATGGCGTTCCTGCTAGCCTATGTGGTGCCGCACGGCGTGATCGAGCTGCCGACGGCGATCCTGATGGCGGCGGCTGGCGTGCGGGTCGGCGCGGCGACGGTCTCAGTGCCGCCAACCTACACCGTCGGCAGGCACCTGCTCTGGGCGCTGGCGATGTACTTCAAGCTGCTGGTGTTCGTGGGCATGCCGCTGCTGCTGCTGTCGGCGATCCTGGAGAGCACGGTGATGCCGCTGGCGACGCGGGCCGTTTTCGGCCAGTGATGCCGGCTGGCGACCGGCGATTCGGGTTTGCCCCTGCCGGGGCGGAGCTTTCCCTCCCCCGCCCTCCCTGCCGGGAGGGTGCGCAAGGAGGGCGCTGCCCCCTTGCATCCCCCGAACGTACGCAATTAGTTGATCATGTTCGTTCGGGCGGTGGGTACCATGCATGCGCTACCGGGCTTGGGTGGGGCTTTGGGTTGAGCGTTCCGATCCCACGCCGTAGGATTTGGCGGGCCAGATGGATGCAGCGGGGGCGGCGGAAATGATTCGCCGCCCCCGCTTCGTCTGCGCCCTGCGATCGTCCCTGGGGATCGCGACAGCTCGCGCGGCCGGCCCTGACAGCTGATAACCTCATCCCCTCCGCCCCGCTTCGTCTGCACCCTGCGATAAGCGCCTGGGAATCGCGACAGCTCGCGCACCCGTCCCTGACAGCTGACAGCTGATAGCTGATAGCTCAAACCCTAGCGCAGCGTCACCCCGTGGCCGGGCGCGGCGGGATCGAGGCTGAGCGTGCCGCCGCGCTGGCTGAAGCCGCCGGCGAAGGGATGGTCGGGGATGAACATGGGCGTGTCGAGATCGACGAAGCTGAAGCCGCCGCTGCCGGCCGCGAGGTGGGCGGAGAAGGTCATGGCGAGGATGCTTTCGACCATGCCGCCGATCATCAGGCCGAGGCCGGCGGCCTGGGCGATGGCGATCATGCGCAGCGCCTCGCCGACGCCGCACTTCATCAGCTTGATGTTGACCACGCTGGCCGCCCGCTCGCTCGCCAGCCGCAGGACATCGGCCGCCGAGCGGGCCGACTCGTCGGCGGCGACCGGCACGCCGGCCTCGGCGGTGACCCGGGCCATGCCGGCCCAGTCCTCGCGCGGCAGCGGCTGCTCGAACAGGGCCAGCCGGATCCCGTCAGCCTCCAGCCGGCGCACGAACTCCAGCGCCCGACCGGCGTCGTAGCCGCAGTTGCCGTCGACGATCAGCGGCGCGGCGGGGGCGGCGGCGCGGATGGCGCGCAGCCGGGCCACATCGAAATCGACATCGGCCCCGGCGGTCTTGACCTTGATCTGGCTGATGCCGCGGGCCAGGATGGCGCGGGCCGAGGCGGCGGCATGGGCCTCGTCGCCCGCCGTGATCGTCATATCGGTCTCAAGGGTCGTCGAGGCGCCGCCGAACAGCACGTAGAGCGGCAGGCCGTAGTGCTTGCCCAGCGCGTCAAGCAGCGCCATCTCCAGGCCGCAGCGGGCGGCGGCGGCGTGATGGTCGGCGGCGGCGATCGCTGCGCCCAGCGCCCGCCACTCGCGGACATCGCGCCCGACCAGCAGCACCCTGAGCGCCGCGATCGCCGCCAGCGTCCCGGCCTGGGTCTCGCCGCTGACCGCCGCGAACGGCGCCGCCTCGCCCAAGCCCGTCGCGCCGCCGGCCAGCCGCAGCGTCACCAGCACGTTCTCGACCTGATGCTGCGCCCCCGACGCGATCGCGAACGGCTCCGTCAGCGGCAGATTGAGCGGCGCCGCCTCGATCGATTCAATCACTGTCGGCTGCATTGCTTCTCCTTATGTCGAAGGGGATCGAAGATCGACGGCCCTCAAGCCCATCGATCCCCGATCCCCAAACACCCGAGACACATCCCGGCCCAACAAGCCCGTCCCGCAAAGGGATCGGCAGCCGCGCGCAAGCCCGGTTCCGCATGCATGGTACCCACCGCCCGAACAAAAACCAACGCCTAGGCGCGTGCGCTCGGGGGATGCAAGGGGGCGGCGCCCTCCTTGCGCTCCCTCCGGCAGGAGGGCGGGGGGAGGGCGAACCCCTTATTCCATGCCCAGGTACGCCTTCTGGACCATCTCGTTCTCGCGCATGGCGGCGGCGTCATCGGCCAGCACGATCTGGCCGGTCTGGAGCACATAGCCGCGATGGGCGATCGAGAGCGCCATCAGCGCGTTCTGCTCGACGAGCAGGATCGTCGTGCCCTGCTTGTTGATATTCTGGATGATCTCGAAGATCTGATCGACCAGCACCGGGGCCAGGCCCATCGACGGCTCGTCGAGCAGCAGGACCTGGGGATTGGCCATCAGGGCGCGGCCGATCGCGAGCATCTGCTGCTCGCCGCCGGAGAGCGTGCCGCCCTTCTGGGCGATGCGCTCGCGCAGGCGGGGGAACAGATCGTAGACCCGCTCCATGTCCTTGGCGATGCCGGCGGCGTCGTTGCGGGTGTAGGCGCCCATCTCCAGATTCTCGCGGACCGTCAGGTTGGCGAAAATCCGCCGGCCCTCGGGCGACTGCGAGATGCCGCGCTCGACGATCTTGTGGGCGGGCACGCTGTTGAGCGGCTCGCCCTCCAGCAGCACCTGGCCCTGGCGGGGCGGCGTGATGCCGGAGATCGTGCGCAGCGTCGTGCTTTTGCCGGCGCCGTTGGAGCCGATCAGGGTCACGATCTCGCCTTTGTTGATCGTGATCGAGATGCCCTTGAGCGCGTGGATATTGCCGTAGTAGGTGTGAACATCTTTCAGCTCAAGCATAGTCATGCGAGATCGTCTCCTATGAGGCCGCCGGCGCCGGATTGTTCAGGTTGCGGATCGGCCCGCCGCCCTTGCCCTTGGCGGCGTGGCCCTTGCCCAGGTACGCTTCGATCACCGCCTCGTTGTTCTGCACCTCGTGGGGCAGGCCCTCGGCGATCTTGATGCCGCGGTCGAGCACCGTCACGCGCTCGGAGATGCCCATCACGACCTTCATATCGTGCTCGATCAGCAGAATCGTCAGGCCCAGGTCGTCGCGGATGCGATGGATGAAGGCGGTCAGATCAGCCGTCTCGTTGGGATTCATGCCGGCGGTCGGCTCGTCGAGCAGCAGCAGCTTGGGATCGGTGGCGAGGGCGCGGGCGATCTCGAGGCGGCGCTGATCGCCGTAGGGCAGATTCTTGGCAGTGTCGTCGGCGAAGCGCCGGCCGAGGCCGACGTAGTCCAGCAGCTCCAGGCCGCGCTTCTTGGCCGCCTCCTCCTCGCGGCGCATCGAGGGCGTGCGCAGCAGGGTGCCGATCAGGCCGGTCTTGAGCCGGCAGTGCTGGCCGACCAGCACATTCTCCAGCGCCGTCAGATTGGCAAAGAGGCGAATGTTCTGGAACGTGCGGCCGATGCCCAGCTTGGTGACCTCGCTGGGCTTGACGCCGTTGGTGAGCTTGCCGTCAAAGACCATCGAGCCCTCGGTCGGCTCGTAGAGGCCGGTGATCATGTTGAAGAAGGTGGTCTTGCCGGCGCCGTTGGGGCCGATCAGGCCGGCGATCGTGCCCTTCTCGATCACGAAATCGATCGCGCTGACCGCCGTGAGGCCGCCGAAGCGCTTGGTGATCGCGGTTGCTTCCAGGATAGGGGCCATACCGTCTCCTTACTGCCCGGCGAGCTGCGGGTCGCGTTCGGCGTCGTAGAGCTCAGCGTTTTCCTGTTTGACGGTCTCATCGTGCTCGTGGAACTCGGCCTTGCGCCTGGCGTTGGGCACCAGGCCCTCGGGCCGCACCAGCATCATAATCACCAGCACCAGGCCGAACAGCAGCTGGCGCTGCTGGGAGGGATCCTGGTAGGCCGGGATGAACGATGAGCCGGTCCGTTCGGTGACGATATCCTTGATCAGATTGGAGGCCTCGGGCAGCAGCATCACGTCCGAGCCCATGATGATCAAGCCGCCGATGATCACGCCGGCCATGTTGCCGAGGCCGCCGAGAATCACCATACAGAGCAAGATGATCGAAACGCTGAAATCAAACGAGCTGGGGAAGATCGAGCCGATGAAGGCGCCGTAGAACGCCCCGGCGAACCCGGAGAAGGTCGCGCCCATCGCGAAGGCCAGCAGCTTGGTGCGGACCACATTGATGCCCATCGCGTCGGCGGCCAGCTCGTCCTCGCGGAGCGCCGTCCAGGCCCGCCCCTGGCGCGAGCCGCGCAGACGGTTGATCAGGAAGATCGTCAGGCCCATGATCAGGATGAGCAAGTAGTACCAAGGGATCTTGTTGGCCGGCGTGAAGGCGTAGTCGCCGAGGGCTGGCGGGTTGATCGGCCCCATGCCCTTGGTGCCGCCAGTCAGGCCCTCCAGGTTCTTGGCGGCGATCGGCACAATCTCGCCGAAGCCGAGGGTCACGATCGCCAGGTAGTCGCCGCGCAGCGGCAGGGTGGGCGAGCCGAGCATGATACCGGCGATCGCGGCCACGGCGGCGGCGATCCAGATCACGATCCAGAAGCTCCACGACAGGCCGAAGGGCGACGAGGGCGACGAGAGCATCGCGGCGGTGTAGGCGCCGATCGCGAAGAAGGCGGCGTAGCCCAGGTCGAGCAGGCCCGCGTAGCCGACCACGATATTGAGGCCGAGCGCCAGCAGCATATAGACATAGACCTTGATCAGCGGATCGAGCAGCTGGAGGCTGCCGGCGCCGTCGATCAACGGCAGCAGCAGCACCGGCACGCCGATCACCGCCAAGGTCATGTACAGGCCGCGATTGCCCTCGACGCCGCGCGCCGCGCCGGCCAGGGCGCCGATCAGCGTCGCCACGACCAGGATCGCCACGATCAGCATCGTGAGGATCAGGAGATCGTTGCTGAGGCCGAGCTGCGCGGCCAGCGGCAC
>DASWWB010001034.1:0-5984 GCA_036406115.1 Herpetosiphonaceae bacterium | reverse complement strand
GCCGGCCGGCGTGCGCAGGGCGCTGACGGTCTCTTGCATCGCCATGGCCATGCGGATCACCGCGTCGGCGTGGTCGGGGCGCGGCGCCGGCAGCCCGCCGACCACCATGTAGGCGTCGCCGATCGTCTTGATCTTCTCAAGCCCAAAGTGGTCGGCGAGCTGATCGAAGGCCGAGAAAATGTGGTTGAGCCAGGCGACCAGCTCGGTGGCGCTAAGCTGGCTGGCGATCATCGTGAAATCGACGATATCGGCGAACAGGACCGTCGCCTCGGAGAAGCTGTCGGCGATCGTGCGCTGCTCCTCCTTGAGCTGATCGGCGATCGATTTGGGCAGGATATTGAGCAGCAGCTGCTCGGATTTGGCCTTCTCCGCCGCCAACTGCTCCTTTTGCTGGCGCAGCTCGCGCATGGCGCGCTCCAGCTCCTCGGCCATGGTATTGAAATCATGCTGGAGCTGGGCGATCTCGTCCTCGCCCTGGACATCGATGCGGGCGGCGTAGTCGCCAGTCCGGATGGCCGAGGTGGCGCGCACCAGCATGCCGAGCCGCTGGGTCATGCCGCGGGTGATCAGATTCGAGAGCGCGGCGATCGGCGGCAGCACCAGCAGCAGGCCGACCGGCAGCAGCACCACGAAGCCCAGGCCGTCGGAGATAAGCGACACCAGCAGCAGGGACAGCGGCAGGTTTTGGTTGCTGCCGGTGACAATCATCACGACGAGGAAGGCAATGCCCAGCGCCACCGCCACCGTCAGCAGATGGGCGCGGGTGATCGACCAGCTCAGGAAATGGCGGCGCTTGTACTCCAGCTTGCTCCACAGCGCCAGCCCGAAGCGATAGACCGCGAACAGGCCGATATTCTGGAACAGCATCGCAATGTAGGCGATGAAGGCGATGATCAGCATCACCGGGAGTGGCATGGTTTGGAAGCCGCCCTCGAAATCCTCGGGCGACCCGATATTGATCAGCTCGCCGATCTCGCGGAAATTGATCAGCCCGAGCTTGTACCAGAGGAAGCTCCACACCATCACGCAGGCCGTCATGACAAGGGAGAGGAGCGCGACCCTGCCGAGCGAAACGCGGAAGCGGCGCCCGCGGCCGCCCTCGCTGTGGCGCACGCGCAGCGCCAGGACCAGCACGCTGATCGTGCCGAAGGTGTCAAGGGTCGAGGCCTGCTGGCCGGCGCCCTGCAAGCGCGAGAAGGTGAGCAAGACCAGCGGCAGGCTGCCGATCAGCACGGCTTCGGCGACCGCTCGCCAGAGGCCCGCCTGGTACAGCACGGCGCAAGTCAGATCGCGGATCAGGCGGCGCCAGCGGGGCGGCGCGGGCGGGGTGATCAGAAGGGCGGGCGGCGGCTCGGCGGATGAGATCATAAGGAAACTCCTGGGTCCTGAGCAGACGCATGCCGGGACGGATCAGCCCGCCCCGGCATGGCCTTGGACGTCCGCGATCAGGCGCGGGTTGCGCGCAAGAACTGTCGCAGCACATTGCGCACCGATTCGGGATCGGTGGCAACGCAATCGTAGATCGGCACGCTGGCCGGCAAGCCGAGCTGCTCCCGCAGCCCCTCGTGGGAGGCGCTGCCCAGGTCGCTCTTGTTGGCGACCACCGCGAACGGCACCGACTCGCCAAGCTCGTTGAACTGGGCCAGCAGGGCGGCGGCGGCGTCCACCGTATCCGGGGCGCTCTGGTCCACCAGCACCAGGAAGCCGTTCATGTCCTTGGCGAGGATCTCGCGCATGAAATCGAAGCGGCCCTGGCCTGGCGTGCCGAACAGCTGGATCTTATGGTCGTCGAGCTGGAGCCGGCCCCAATCCATGGCGACGGTGGTGCTGGCCTTGACTTTCTGCTCGCCGGGCGAGCTGGTGGCCTTGTCGGTGTCGATGACATCGATCTCGGACAGCGAGCGGACGAAGGTGGTTTTGCCGGTGTTGAACGCCCCCGTAATGACCAGTTTGAATGGTTGTTCTGACACGGTGGTTGCTCCTTTCTTAGCGCAGGGTCGCGGCCCAGCGGTAGACATCCTCGTAGCGCTGCGCCGCCTGGGACCAGCTGAACTCGCTGCGCATGGCCCGTTCCACAAAGTAGCGCCAGTCCCCCGGGTTGCGGTAGGCGGCCAGGGCGCGGGCGAGCGCCGCCAGCAGCCCGCCGGTGCTGTAGTCGCTGAAGACGACGCCGATCCCGTCGGGGCGGCTCATGTCCGGCACGGTGTCCACCAGCCCGCCGGTGGCGCGCACCACCGGGATCGCGCCGTAGCGCATCGCCAGCATCTGGCTCAGGCCGCATGGCTCGAATGACGATGGCATCAGGAAGATATCGGCCCCGGCGTAGATCCGCTGGGCGAGCGGCGCGTTGAAGCCGACGTAGGCGGCGATCCGGTCAGGCCGCGCCGCCGCCGCCAGCTGGAAGGCCCGCTCGTACGGCCGGTGGCCGGAGCCCAGGACCATCAGCTGGGCGTCGGAGCCCTCGACGATGCTGCCCAGCGCGTCGACGATCAGATCAATGCCTTTTTGATCGTCCAGCCGCGAGACGACGCCCAGCAGCGGCGCGTCGGGCCGCACCGGCAGCCCGGCCTCGCGCTGGAGCGCCGCTTTGCAGGCGGCCTTGCCGGCGGGGTCGTCGGCGCTGAAATGGGCGGCGATGTGCGGGTCGGTCGCCGGGTCGAACAGCGCCGTGTCGATGCCGTTCAAGATGCCGACCAGCCGGTCCGAGCGCCAGCGCAGCAGCCCGTCGAGGCCGAAGCCGTACTCGTGGCGCTTGATCTCGTCGGCGTAGGTCGGGCTGACGGTGGTGATCACGTCGGCGGCGGCCAGCGCCTGCTCCATCAGGTTCAGGTTGCCGCCGGCGTCGTAGACCCCGATCAGCGGCCAGGCGTCGGGGCCGAACAGGCCCTGGTGGGCCAGATTGTGAATCGTGTAGACCAGCGCCGGGCGCGGGCGGGCGGCCCAGGCCAGCCGGACAGCCGCCGCGCTGTGCCAGTCGTGGGCGTGGATCACGTCGGGCTCCCAGCCCTGGAGCCGGCAGGCCTCCAGCGCCGCCCGGCAAAACAGCACGAAGCGCTGGGCGTCGTCGCCGTGGCCGTAGATGGACTCGCGGGAGCCGAAGAAATATTGGTTCTCGACAAAGAAGGTGTGGCCGTCCTCGGCCGCCCACAGCTGGCAGGCTTCGTTGCGCCAGTCCATCGCCACCGGAAAGTTATCCAGCACTTGATGCAGATTGGAGCGGAGGGGGTTGATCGTTCCGTAGCGCGGCAGCATCAGGCGCACGTCAAGCCCGCGCGCGCGCAGGGCGGCGGGCAGGGCCCCCGCCACATCGCCGAGCCCGCCGACTTTGACATACGGCGCGCTTTCCGCCGCCAGAAATAACACACGCATGACGGTTCCTCTTCGCAGCCGATTTAGGCCATTATACCCGCATGCAGCACTTTTCGCAGCGCGAGATCCGCGCCAGATGCGCCGATTCGCCAGATTCCGGCGGGGGGATGCATGAACGTCTGTGTCTCTGGTATGATCAGCCCATCCGCAGATCCCATCATCCATTGAGCGAAGAACGAAAGGAATCCCCCATGAAACGATCCGGCTTGATCCTCCTGGCGCTTGCCGGGCTGCTTGGCGCGCTCGCCGGCCCGCGACCCGCCGCCGCCCAACGCGAGCGCTGCTTCGCCGAAACCGGCCAGTGCGTCAGCGGCCGCTTTCTCGAATATTGGGAGCAGAACGGCGGCCTGCCGGTCTTCGGCTTCCCGATCACGCCGGTGACCGAGGTCGCCAACCGCGAGACCGGCCAGAGCCACCCGACCCAGTGGTTCGAGCGCAACCGCTTCGAGCTGCACGCTGAAAACGCCAAGCCCTTCGACGTGCTGCTCGGCCGCCTCGGCGACGACCGGCTGCTCCAGCTGCACCGGGATTGGGAGAGCGCGCCGCGCGAGTCCGGCCCGCGCGACGGCTGCCGCTGGTTCGCCGACACCGGCTTCAATGTCTGCGACCAGGAGCCCGGCCGGGGCTTCAAGAGCACTTGGGAGGGCCGCGGCCTGCAAGATCCCAAGCTCGATGGGTTCGGCCGCAGCCTGGCGCTGTTCGGCAATCCCATCAGCCCGGCCCGCGAGGAGACCAACGCCTCCGGCGACAAGGTGCTGACCCAGTGGTTCGAGCGCGCGCGGCTGGAGTGGCATCCCGCCAACCGCCCCGAGTTCCGCGTGCTGCTCGGCCTGCTCGGCGGCGAGCTGCGGGCCAAGCCCCGCTTTGTCACGCTCTGGGACGGGAGCGGCGCCGACGATGGCGGGCTGTTCCTGCCCGAGGGCCTGGCGCTCGACGGCAAGGGCCGCGTGTATGTCGTGGATTATGGCAATGAGCGGGTGGTCGTCTACAACGAGCGCGGCCGCTTCCTCGACGCCTGGGGCGAGACCGAGCTGGTCGGGCCTGAGCAAATTGCCATCGGCCCTGACGGCAGCATCTACGTCGCCGACGAGGGCAGCTATCGTATCGTCAAATTCAGCCCTGATGGCGCGGTCGTCGGCGGCTGGGGCGGCGAAACCCTGCGCGGCGAAGAAGGCAAGTTTTTCCTGATCGGCGGCATCGCAGTCGACGCGGCCGGCGATGTCTACGTCACCGACAGCCGCCGCATCCAGAAGTTCACCGCCAACGGCGAGCTGCTGGCGGTCTGGGACGGCGACCACTCGGAAATCCCCGACTATTACAATCCAAAAGGGATCGTCATCGCGCCTCATGGCGATATCTACGTCACCGACACCAGCAAGGACGGGGTGCGCAGGCTCGACGCCAACGGCAAACTGCTGCTGAGCTGGGGCAACGACAGCTCCGACGACGGCGACGATCCCGGCGAGTTCATCGTGCCGGGCCATGTGACGCTGGACCGCGACGGCAATGTCTACGTCACCGACAGCCGCCGCGTCCAGAAATTCACGCCCGACGGGCAAGTGCTGGAGGTGTGGGGCAGCGAGACCGACGACTCGTTCAGCGAGGAGGACGGGCAGTTCGTGGGGACGAGCGGCATCGCCGTCACGCCCGCCGGCCTGATCTACGTCGCCGACTACTACCACAACCGGATTCAGGTCTTGAAGGGCAAGTAGCGATGCCGCTTCCCACCGCCAGCCAGCTCATCCCGCCAGCGCTCGCCGGCGACCCGGGCGGGGCGCTGCTGGCGGAGATCGCGGCGGCGGCGCTCCGGGCGGCGGATCCTGCGGCGGCGCTGCGGCGGTTCGTCGCCCGGGACGGCCCGGCGCTGATCTTCAAGGGCCAGGCGCAGCGACTGCCGGCTGGCGGGCGCTGGCTGGCGGTCGGCGCGGGCAAGGCGGGCGCGGCGATGGCAGGGGCGCTGCTTGAGATCGCCGGCGAGCTGATCGCCGAAGGGATCGTCGTCGTCAAGGACGGGCACGGCGCCTTGGGAAGGCGGCTCGGGCCGATCGACCTGCCGGAGGCCGGGCATCCTTTTCCCGATGAGCGCGGCGCGGCGGCGGCGGGGCGGATCGCCCGGCTGCTGGCGGGGGCGACCGAGCGCGACGGGATCATCGCGCTGCTCTCGGGCGGCGGCTCGGCCCTGCTGACGCTGCCGGCCCCGGGCCTGGCGCTTGACGATCTGCGGCGCGCCACGGAATTGCTGATGCACGCCGGCGCGCCGATCGAGGAGCTGAACACGCTGCGCCGCCACTGCGAGCGGCTCAAGGGCGGCGGCATGGCGCGGCTGGCCTGGCCGGCGCGCTGCGAGGGGCTGATCCTCTCCGACGTGGTCGGCTCGCCGCTCCATGTGATCGCCTCGGGGCCGCTCTCGGCCGATCCGACCAGCCCCGCCGACGCCCTGGCGATCATCGAGCGGCGCGGATTGGCCCAGCGCATGCCGGCGCCGGTCATGGCCCATCTGCGCCGCGCCGCCGGCAGGGAAGCGGATCAACCTGGAGCGGCGCCCTGGGAGCGGGTGACCCTGTCGATTATCGGCGACAATGGCGACGCCCAGGCCGCCGCTCGGATGGCTGCCG
>DASWWB010001033.1:0-5893 GCA_036406115.1 Herpetosiphonaceae bacterium | reverse complement strand
CGATGCGCCGGCATCTGCCGCGCCAACGCCGTCCGCGCCCAGCGCCCCGGCCGGCGACTTGCCGTCCTGGCTCCAGGCCGACGCGCCGGCACCTGCCGCTCCGCCCGCGCCTAGCGCTCCAGCCGGCGATCTCCCGTCCTGGCTCCAGACCGATGCGCCGGCATCTGCCGCGCCAACGCCGTCCGCGCCCAGCGCCCCGGCCGGCGATCTCCCATCCTGGCTCCAGACCGACGCACCCGCTGCGCCGCCGCCAGCCGCACCCAGCGCCCCAGCCGGAGACCTTCCGTCCTGGCTCCAGGCTGAGGCCGACGCGCCGGCACCTGCCGCGCCCAGCGCCCCGGCTGGCGATCTCCCATCCTGGCTCCAGGCCGAGCCGCCGGCGCCGACCAAACCGCCTGCCGACCTGCCAGCCTGGATCCAAGCCGAACCGCCGCCCTCCTCGGTGGCGCCGCCCTCGCCAGTCGAGGATGTCCCGGCATGGCTCCAGATTGAAGACTCGCCAGTGCCAACGCCGCCCGCGCCGAGCGCCCCGGCCGGCGATCTCCCATCCTGGCTCCAGACCGACGCGCCGGCCGCCCAGCAGCCCAGCGCCGCCGATAACGCGCCCTCTTGGCTGCAAGCCGAGCCGACGCTCCCAGCCCAGCAGTCGAGCGCCGCGAATCAAGCTAGCGATCCCGGGCTACCTGAAGCGCCGGACTGGCTCAGCGATCTCGGCATCGCGCCTGCTCCGGCACCTGAGTCATTCGCCGGCCTGACCGACGAGCCGATGCCCGAGGGCCGCCGCCCCGCCACCGGCGAGCTGCCGATCTGGCTCCAGGATTTTGATAGCGAGCCGCCGATCATCGATATTTCCGATGAGGAGCTCTCCCTCGCCGCAGCGCCGCCGGCCGCTAGCAGCCCGCTGAGCGCCGCCGAGCCGCCCCGCGCCAGCGAGGAGGACAGCTCGGTCCCCGAGTGGCTGCGGCTGGCTGATCAAAACGAGCCGGTTGTCGCCACGCCCATGCCGACCCCGCCAACCGCGCCCGAGCTGCCGGATTGGCTCAAGCAGCCCGATTTGCCGCCCCCCGCGCTGGATCTGAACGATCTCTCAGCCGAGATCGAGCCCAACACCAGCGATGATGTGCCAGGGTGGCTGCGCGATGTCGAGGCGGAGGCCGAAGCCGAAGTGCAGGCCAGCATCGCCAGCGATGTGCCCGCCTGGCTCCAGGCTGACGCGCCGCCAGCCGCCCCCGCTGCTCCCGCCGCCCCTGCTGCCAGCGACGACATCCCATCTTGGCTCCAAGCTGATGCGCCGCCAGCAGCCCCAGTCGCCCCTGCTGCCAGCGACGACATTCCATCTTGGCTCCAAGCTGATGCGCCGCCAGCAGCCTCAGTCGCCCCTGCTGCCAGCGACGACATCCCGGCTTGGCTCCAGGCCGAAGCGCCACCTGCCGCGCAGGCTCCCAGCGACGAGATCCCGGCTTGGCTCCAAGCTGATGCGCCGCCCGCAGCCCCAGCCGCGCCTGCCGCCAGCGATGAGATCCCGCCCTGGCTCCAGGCTGACGCGCCACCCGCTGCGCCCGTCACCCCGGCCGCCAGCGACCAAATCCCGCCATGGCTTCAGGCTGATGCGCCGCCCGTCGCGCCCGCCACCAACGATCAAATCCCGCCCTGGCTCCAGGCCGATGCGCCGCCCGCCGCTCCGCAGCCAACCGTCAGATTGGATGCGGGCCAGCCGACGGTCAGGCTGTCAACTGATGAGATCCCGCCCTGGCTCCAGGCTGATGCGCCGCCTTCCGGCGCTGGCATGAGCCCGCTGGGCGCCGCGCCGCCGGCCGACGACCCGGACCTGGAGGAAGTCGATCCCGCGACCTTGCCGGATTGGCTCCGCGAGGCCCAGGGTGGCGGCGCCAGCGCCTCGGCGCCCCCGATCCCCGAATGGCTGCGCGACGATGCGCCGAGCAGCCCGGCGCCCAATCCGCCGATCCCTGAATGGCTGCGCGACGACGCCGCGCCGCTGACCGGCTCCGCTCCGACGCCAGCGCCCGGCGGGTCGCCCTCCGCCGCGCCTTCCTGGCTGCTCGATGACGAGCCAGCCGAGCCCGCCGCCGGCGACACAGGCATGCTGGGTAGCGTCGATCTGCCCGCCTGGCTGCGCCCGACCGGCGGCGAGCCGGCCCGCGAAAGCGCGCCCGAGGCTACGGCTGTCCAGACGGCGGACTGGCTCCAGTCGCTAGGAATCGACGAGGCCACCGAGGCCGGCAACGGCTTGGGCGGCGCGCCGGCGGTCACCCGCCAGCTGGCCCCGCTGCCAACCCCGCTTGAGCGCACGCCCGAGCGGCTGGCGGCGATCGCCCTGCTGGAGCGGCTGGTCACCAATCCCTTCCCGGCTCCGAGCGCCCAGCCCCAGGCCGGCGCCCGCCGCTGGTGGCAGCGGATCGGCTTGGAGCGCTTCATCGCCACCTTGCTGCTGGCGGCGATCCTGGTGCCGCTGATGGTGCCGAATCTGCCCCTGCACGGCAGCGGCGCTCCCGGCACGGACGCCGCCGCGGCGCTCTTTGCCAAGATCGACACCCTCGCCACCGATGATCGAATTATCATCGCCTACGAATCGCATGTGCGGCAGACCGCCGAGATCGGCCCGCTGGAAAAAGCGGTGGTCGACCACATCGCCCAGCAGCGCATCCCGGCGCTGTTTGTCTCGACCGAGATCCAGGGCAATCTGGTCATGCAGCAACGGGCGGCATCGCTCAAAACCCATCCGATCAACGACGAAGGGCTGCTGCAAACCGACGACAAGGGCGAGCTGGTCAGCGCAGGAACCGATCTGTGCGAGAAGGATCCGGCCGTCGCCGGCTACTGCCCGGGCCCGCAGTCGCTTTTCATCGGGCCGCTCACGCCGCGCGAGCCGTCGCTGCGGGCGCTGGCGCAGGACGTGCGCAATTTCGTCACGCCCCGCCTGCCCGGCGGCGCCAAAATCGAGGATGTCGGCGTGTTCTCGGCCTTCAACAGCCGCGGCGAGTACGAGCGGCCGGTCATCAGCAAGATGAACGACTTCGATCTGCTGATCATCGTCGCCGACGATCCCGACGATGTGCGGGTCTGGATGGAGCAGGTCGTCCGCAATACAAATATCTCGGTGGCGGTGCTCACCACCTCGGAGAACGCCCCGCTCAGCCAGCCCTATCTGGTCGGCGGCGGCGAGCACTACCAGCTTGTCGGCATCAGGGGCGCGCAGGCCTACTTGGCGCAGCGCGGCGAGGGCGGCGTCCATGTCGCGCCGCTGGACGCGCTGACCGTCAGCAGCTTGGCGATTGTGCTGGTGCTGATGGGCGGCGGCATCGCCGGGCTCCAGCAGCGGCGGCGGAAGAAGGAGACTGATTGATGGCGCAGGTCTGGCCCTGGATCGCCGTGGCGCTCACCCTGGCTGTGCTCAGCCGGGCGTTCGGCGATAATCCGCTGTTTCGCGGCAGCCAGTATTTCTTTGTCGGACTATCGCTGGGCTACACGGCGATGATTTTGATCAATGATGTCCTGATCTTTCGCTTCGGCGAGGCGGCGAGCAACGCCAGCAAAGGCAATTATGTCGATCCGCTGCTGCTGCTGGTGCCCATCCTCCTGAGCGTGATGCTCTGGACGCGGCTGGGCGGCCAGCAGGTGTCGTGGCTGGCCAATATCCCGCTGTCGCTGATCTTCGGCGTCAGCGCGGCCCTGGCCCTGACCGGCGCGCTGCTCGGCACGCTGCTGCCGCAGCTGAAATCCTTCGCCCAGCCCGGCCAATCGTGGCTGGGCGGCGATCCGGCCGCCGCGATCGGCCGCTGGGTGGTGCTGCTCGGCACCATCCTGGTGCTGCTGTCCTTCGCGTTCACCCGCTCCGGACCGGCGGAGCCCGAAACGCAAGCCCCGGCCGGCCGGCGCCGGCTCCTGGCCGCCGCCGGCCACTGGTGGCTGATCGTCAGCCTGGGGATTTTTTTCGCCGGGGCGATGATCACCTACCAGACCGCGCTGATCGAGCGCATTGACTTCATCGCCCGCCAGCTCAGCCTGCGCTAGGCTGCCGGGCTTGTTGGCGAGGAACCCCTATGCCGCTAGATCAGGGTGCCCTGCTCGTCGCAGATATCGGCACATTGATGACTCATGTTGCGCTGATCGATCAAGTGGCGGGCGAGTATCGCCTGGTTGATCGGGCCGAAGCGCTCTCGACCCTGGAGCCGCCCCAAGCCGATGCGTCGCTGGGCCTGCTCCAAGCAGTGCGCCAGATCGAGCGGGTCACCGGCCGCCAGCTGATCGCCAATGACGCGATTATGAAGCCGCAGCGCCCCGATAGCAGCGGGGTGGATGCGATCATTTGCGTCAGCAGCGCCGCCGGCGCGCTGCCCGTGGTGATCACCGCGATCTCGGGCCTGACTACCGGCAGCCGGCTGCGGCGGATCGCCCGCTCGATCTACGCCTCGCTGCTCGCCACGCTCACGCTTGACGACAACCCCGACGACCTGGAGATGAGCCAAGAGGATTGGTTCGAGCAGCAGATCGACGGGCTGGCCCAGCTGCCCGCCGCCACGGTGCTGATGGCCGGCGGCGTCGAGGGCGGGCCGGTCGTGCCGCTGGATCGCCTGGCCCATGTGCTGGCCCTCACCCTGCTCCGCAAAGACCGGGCCGACAGCCGCGAGTTCGCCCACGTGGTGTTCGCCGGCAACAGCGCCGCCCGCGATGTGATCAGCGCCGCGCTCTCCTCGATCGCGCCCCTCAGCTTCACCGATAACATCCAGCCCACGCTGCAAGAGGATCGGCTCACGCCGACCAGACTCGAGCTGCTGCGGCTCTACAACGATCGCGTCCTGATCAAGCTGCCCGGCTACCAGCGGCTGCGGGCGGTCAGCGCGGCGCCGCTGCGGACGCCGATCGAGGGCTACGGCCCGGTGATTCGCTTTGTCAGCCACCACCACGGCCGCCAGGTGCTGTTCGTCGACCTGGGGGCGATGTCGACCGGCTGCTTCGCCGCCCACGGCGATCAGTACAGCCCGTCGATCGTGACCAACTGCGGCACCGGCCAGGGCGCGCTCGGCGTGCTCGCCGCCGCCGGCGCCGACGCGATCCTGCGCTGGCTGCCCTACGAGATGACCGAGCAGGCGCTGCGCGAATTCGTGCTCAACCGCCTGCTGCGGCCCCAGATCGTCGCCAGCACCCGCGAGGAGCTGTTCGTGGACCAGGCGCTGGCGCGCGAGGCGCTGCGGGCGGCCCTGGCCGGGCTGCAAGACGAGCGCCCCGACCTAACCTACGATCTGATTGTCGCCAGCGGCGGCGCGCTCACCCACACCGGCCACCCCGCCGAAGCGCTGCTCATCCTGCTCGATGTGCTCCAGCCCGACGCCAGCAACACGCTGCTGATCACCGATGTCTACCTTGACCGCGACGGAATCCTGCCGCTGTGCAGCGCCCTGGCGCCCTACAACGCCGACGCCGCCTTCTGTCTGCTGGAAAAAGATGCGCTGCGCAACGGCCCGCTTGCCAGCTGCGTGGTGATCAGCGGCGAGGGCCGGCCCGGCGAGCTGGCCGTCGAGGCCGAGCTGACGCCGGTGGGCGGCGGCGCGCCGGTGACGCTCAATATCCTGCACGGCGAGGTCCGCCGCCTGCCGCTGACGGTCGGCCGCCGGGGCACGCTGCGGCTGAAGCCGGCCAAGGGCGTGCGGATCGGCGCCAACGAGCCGGGCGCCGAGGTCCAATCCGAGGTCGCGGCGCTCCACGGCAGCGCGCTCGGTATTGTGATCGACGCCCGCGGCCGCCCGCTCAGCCACGATCTGGATCCCGCCACCAGGCGCGCCCTGACCTGGAACTGGCTGGCCCAGCTGGGCGCCGTGCCGACTGTCAATCCCTACCAGTGGGCCGCGCCGACGCCGGGAGCGCTCGGGGCGCC
>DASWWB010001032.1:0-4088 GCA_036406115.1 Herpetosiphonaceae bacterium | reverse complement strand
CGGGGCTTCCGGTTCCCGACGCCGACCACGCCGCGTCGATCGCCGAGCTGGCGCTCGACATGCAGCGCACGCTCGCCCGGCTCTCACCGTCGTGGCCGAGCCCGATCGCGATGCGGATCGGGATCGCGTCCGGACCTGTCGTCGCGGGCGTGATCGGACAGCGCAAGTTCACCTACGACCTGTGGGGCGACACCGTCAACACCGCCAGCCGCATGGAATCCCATGGCCTGCCCGGCGCCATCCAGGTCACCAGCGAAACCTATGAGTTGGTCCGCCACGATTATCTTTTCGAGCAGCGCGGCGCGATCGAGGTCAAGGGCAAGGGCCAGGTCGAGACCTTCATCCTCCAGCGCCGCCAGCCGGCGCGCCAAGGCGTGGCGGCGGCCTAGCCCGGGAATTCGGAGATTAATTGAACGCGCGGCGGGCTGGCTTGTTGTGCCAGCCCGCCGCGCGTCGCAGTGGCGGTAGGTGATCCGGGCTGATTGGCGCGCGGCTACGCGCCGCCGATCTCCCCCAGCGCCGCCTGGATGCCGCTTTGCAAATTGGCGCGGACCGTGATGGCGTTGAGATTGACGCCGAGCTGGACCAGGGTTTGGGCGACCTCGGGGCGGATGCCGACCAGCACGGTGCGGGCGCCGAGCAGCAGCGTGGCCTTGGCGGCGTTGAGCAGCGCCAGGGCCACCTGGGTGTCGACGATCGGCACGCCGGTCACATCGACAATCACCGCCTTGGCCCGGGCCTGCTGGATCGCCGCCAGCAGCGTCGAGCTGAGCAGGGCGGCGCGCTGCGAGTCGATCGAGCCGACCAGCGGCAGCACCAATACCTGCTCGCTGACTGGCATGATCGGCAGCGTGGCCTCCTGGAGCGAGCGGGCCAGATGGTCGCGCTCGCTGCTGGCCTGGCGCAGCGCGTCGAGGGCGCTGGCGGTTTCGCGCTGGAGGCGGATTGCCTCGCGCTCGCGGGCCGCGAGGTCGGCGGTCTGGCGGCGCAGTTGGTCGCGCGAGGCCGCCAGCTCGGCGGACTGGCCCCGGGCGTCATCCAGCGCCGTTTCCAGCTGGCGCACGATCAGCCAGGTCACGGCGCCGGTGGCGGCGGTCAGCATGGCGGCGGTCGTCACCAGGACGGCGGGCTCGCGGACGCCGGAGACCAGGAAGACCAGCGGCCAGAGCGCGCTCATCGTGATGCTGGTGGAGATGATCGAGCGCGAGTCCAGCAGCAGCGCGGTGGCGGGGATCTGGAGCACGAAGAACGGCATGATCGCCAGGAAGGTCGAATTCTCGCGGTCGCCGGCCACGTAGGTGAGGATCAGCAGGGCGCTGAAGGAGGCGAACAGCAGGGCGGCGCCGGGGGCGATGCGCCGGCGCCGGCCGAATTGCCAGGCGACCGCGTCGGCGGCCAGGCAGATCAGATTGACGAGCAGGGCGAAACTATTGGTGATCAGGCCGCTCAGCTCGACGGCGATGCCGATGAGATTCAGGCAGGCCACGCCGATGGCCAGGTATTGCAGGAGCCGCCCGCGGCGTCCGGCGTTGGCGGAGATCTGGGAGGCGGCGTGCATGGCGCTCCTTGCAGTGTCGGGAGGGGCGAAATCGTCAGGATCAAAACTAGCATAGCCCGTCGCGCTTTGCAATGCCCTGCGCGCGGCGGTTGCCCACCGGCCGCCCACGATCTATCCCCATAATCGACATAATGGTTTACACGTTATCCACAGCTTGTCCCCTATGCCGGCCGGTTGGCCTATGGTATAATGGCAAGACACGGTTGAGCGCGCGTCCGGTCACGGCTGCTGGCGCTCTGGAGAGCCGCGAATCGCTCCCCGATTTGACACTCGTGTTCGGATACGCCCATGGCACACATCGCCGCAAGCCGCGATAACGCGATTTGTCGAGTCGCGATGTGTAAACTGTTTTTTCACCTGGCGAGGCCTGCATGCGCGACTTTGTCCATCTCCATGTCCATTCGGAATACAGCCTGCTGGACGGCTATTCCAAAACCAAGGACCTGTGCGCCAGGGCGGTTGAGCTTGGCATGGATTCGCTGGCGCTGACCGATCACGGCGTGATGTACGGATCGATGGAGTTCTACAATACAGCGCGCAAAGCCGGCATCAAGCCGATCATCGGCGTCGAAGCCTACATGGCGGTCGGCAAGCACGACGACCGCACGCCGGCGGGCAAGGGCTACTACCACACCCTGCTGCTGGCCCAGAACGAGACCGGCTACCGCAACCTCGTCAAGCTCACCACCCAGGCCCATCTCAACGGCTTCTACTACAAGCCGCGCATCGACCACGACCTGCTGGAGCGCTACAACGAGGGCATCATCGCCACCTCGTCCTGCCTGGCCGGCGAGATCAACCGCCACCTGACCAGGAAACAGAAAGACAAGGCCCGCGAGCTGGCCGCCTGGCACCGAGACCTGTTCGGCCCGGACCGCTACTACCTGGAGCTGCAGCTGCACCCGGGCGTGCCCGAGCTCGAGGAGCTGAACGAGGAGCTGGTGCGGATCGGCAAAGAGCTGGGCATCCCGCTGGTCGTCACCAACGACGCCCACTTCGTCCGCAAAGAGGACGCCGAGGCCCACCGCCTGATCCGGGCCATGGGCTTCAACACGACCCTGGCCGAGCTGTGCGCCAAAGAGCCCAACCTCGACGACTCCTATCACCTGATGAGCGGCGCCGAGATGTGGGACAAATTCGGCCACTACGGCGCGTCGGCGCTGGAAAACACCCGCCGCATCGCCGACATGTGCAACCTCGACCTGACCTTCGGCCGCGTCCAGCTGCCGGCCTTCGAGCTGCCCGAGGGCTATAATCCCTCCACCTACCTCAAGTTCGTCTGCGAGGAAGGGCTGGTGCGCCGCTTCAACGGCCAGGTGCCGGAGGGCTACCCGGCGCGCCTGGACTACGAGCTTGACGTGATCAACCAGACCGGCTTCCCGCTGTACATGCTGATCGTCTGGGACTACATCAAGGTCGCCCGCGAGCGCAACATCCCCTGCCTCCCCCGCGGCTCGGCCGGCGCCTCGCTGGTGCTCTACGCCCTCGGTATCACCGACGTGGACCCGATCGCCAACAAGCTGCTGTTCGAGCGCTTCCTCAGCCCCGAGCGCCTTGAGATGCCCGACATCGACGTCGACTTCGCCGACAGCCGCCGCCATGAGATCCTGGACTACGTGGCTAACAAATACGGCCGCGACAAAACCGCCCAGATCATCACCTACGGCACGCTGGGCGCCAAAGCCGCGCTGCGCGACGTGGGGCGCGTGATGGGTATCCCGCTCAGCGACGTCGACCGGGTCGCCAAGCTGATCCCGGCCCTGCCGGTCGGCACGACGATCAAGCAGGCCCTGGAGCGCGTCCCCGAGCTGAAGCAGATCCACGACAGCGACCCGCGGCTCCATCAGCTGATCGAGTGGGCGCAGAGCATCGAAGGGCGCATGCGCAACGTCGGCACCCACGCCTGCGGCGTGGTGGTCAGCGCCGAGCCGCTCGACACGATGGTGCCGCTCCAGCGCACCACCAAGGACGAAAACTCGGTCATGGCGGCCTACGAAGGCCCCACCCTGGCCTATCTCGGCCTGCTCAAGATGGATATGCTGGGGCTGACCAACCTTTCGGTGGTCGCCAACGCTCTTGACTACATCAGCCAGACCAACGGCGAGCGCATGGAGCTGGCCGACATCCCGATCGAAGACGCTAAAACCTTCGAGGGCCTGAGCCGCGGCGAAACCACCAACGTCTTCCAGTTTGAAGGCGCGGGCATGACCCGCTACCTACGCGAGCTGAAGCCGACCCGGGTGGGCGACCTCTACGCGATGGTCGCGCTCTACCGCCCCGGCCCGCTGGAGCAGATCCCGGTCTACATCCAGAACAAGAACAACCCCCATAGCGTCAAGTACCTCCATCCGATCCTCAAGCCGATCCTGGAGGACACCTACGGCGTCATCGTGTACCAGGAGCAGATCATGCAGCTGCTCCAGGCGATCGCCGGCTACACGCTCGGCGAGGCCTACATCGTCCTCAAGGCGATCGGCAAGAAAAACCGCGAGCTGATGGCCAAGGAGGAGCCGCGCTTCAAGAACGGCTG
>DASWWB010001031.1:0-1886 GCA_036406115.1 Herpetosiphonaceae bacterium | reverse complement strand
CGCCACCACCTCGATCCCGCCGCGCCCGTCGAGATCGCCCAGCGCCGGCGCGCCGATCGGGAAGACCAGCGCCGGGTCGCGGCCCGGGGTGTCGCGGCTCGGATCGAGGTAGGTGCGGGCCGGCCAGGCGGCGAACTGGTCGGCGCCGCTGTCGTAGGCGTGGAGATAGGCGTGGTCGCGGCCGACAATGACATCGGCGCTGCCGTCGCACTGGAGATCGGCGGCGCCGAGCGCGCCATAGATCCCCGCGGTGCCGGCCCAGGTCGGGTAGCCGGCGACGAGCCTGCCGTCAGCCTGCCAGGCGTAGAGATTGGGCGCGGTGTCGTAGCCGACGCGGCCCAGGTTGGCGTTGTTGCTGGTGCCGGCCAGCACCTCCAGCCGGCCGTCGCCGGTCAGATCGGCCAGCGCCACGCTGGTGATTTCGGCAGGCCCGGTGGCGAACGCGGCGTTCCAGCCCATCTCGCGCGGCCAGCCGGCGAGGAGCGAGCCGTCGTGGTTCCAGGCGAACACCTGGCCGCGCTGGTTGGGCGCGGTGCCCGGCCCGCGGTTGCCGGCGACGATCTCAAGCTGGGGATCGCCGTCAAGCTCGCCCACCGCCAGCGGCGCGTTGATCCTGGTCGCCTGGGCGCAGGAGCCGGAGGTCATGAGCGGGAAGCCCGGCCGGAGGACGCCGGGCGCGGTCCAGGCCCAGACGCAGCCGGCGCTGTCGGCGGCCAGCACGTCGAGCGCGCCGTCGCCGTCAAGGTCGGCGACCGCCGGCGACGAGAGGCCCATGGAGCCGACCGGCTCCGTCCGGGGGAAGCCGGCCTGCTGGGGAAAGCCCGTCTGGGCCGGCGGTCGGGCGGCGGCGGGATTCCCGCCGGGGAGGATGGCCGCCGCCAGCAGCAGCGCCGCCCAGAGCGCGCCGCGCCGTCGGATGCGGTGGGAGGGCATAGTCGGTCCTTTCAAGCGGCGGCCGGGCGGCTGGGAGCGGCGTTCCGGCCGCGAGCGGAACGCCGCTATTTTAAACCCAAACCGCGATCGGCTATAATTGGGCTATGTTTGCCAGGGAGGAGCCCGATGCGCGCACCAGATCCGAATATTCTCCACCGGCGCAACCGCGAGCTGCTGATTCTCAATCACATCGCCGCCGCGCTCAACGGCTCGCTCAGCCTGGGCGAGGCGCTGCACAGCACATTGGCCCAGGTCGCCGAGCTGCTCGACCTGCACGCTGGATGGATCTGGCTGCTGCGCGAGGAGTCCGGCGAGCCCTATCTGGCCGCCGCCCAGCACCTGCCGCCGGCGCTGGCCTCGGATCCGGCCGGCATGGAGGGCTGGTGCTACTGCCTCGACACCTTCGCCGAGCATGATCAGACCGGCGCTGCCAATATCAATGTCATCACGTGCAGCAGGCTGCGCCACCTGATCGACGGCACCGACGGCCTGCGCTACCACGCCAGCATCCCGCTCTACGCCCACGAGCGCAAAATCGGCGTGATGAATGTCGCCAGCGCCGATTGGTGCAAGCTGGCGGCCGACGATCTGCGGCTGCTCCACACGATCGGCGACCTGCTGGGCATGGCCGTCGAGCGCGCCCGGCTGTTCGATCGCAGCGCCGCCGCCGGGGCGATCGAGGAGCGCAACCGCCTGGCCCGCGAGCTGCACGATACGCTGGCCCAGGGGCTGACCGCCGTGGTGCTGCAGCTGGAAACCGCCGATCTGCTGCTGGAGATGGGCGCGCCGGTTGCGAAGGTCCGCGAGCGGCTGGCCCAGGCTCTGTCCCTGACCCGCGCCAATCTCGACGAGGCCCGGCGCTCGGTGCTGGATCTGCGGGCCGCCCCGCTGGAGGGCCGCACGCTGGCCGAGGCGCTGGCCGCGCTGGCCCAGGCCGCCGCGCCGGGCCAGCC
>DASWWB010001030.1:0-6844 GCA_036406115.1 Herpetosiphonaceae bacterium | reverse complement strand
ACCGCCGCCGACGGCAGCGCCGGCCTCGATCTGGCCCGCGAGCTGCAGCCCGATGTGATTATCCTTGACCTGCTGCTGCCGGCCGTTAATGGTGAGCGGGTCGCCTTCGTGCTGGCCGAGGATCCCGAGACCAAGCATGTGCCGATCGTGATTTACACGGCGCTGGACCCCGGCCACCGCGGCGCGCTCGACCCGCGGCTGCGCGTGATCCACAAAGAGGAGGCGCTGGACCATCTGCCGGCGCTGCTCGATGAGCTGATCGCCGAGCGCCAGCGCCCGCCCTGCGCCCAAATCCTGGTCATCGAAGACGATCCCGGCCTCCAGCAGCTGATCATCCGCGGCCTGGAGGGCGAAGGCTACGCCCTGACCGGCGCCCTGACCGGCGAGGACGGCCTGCGCCTCGCCCAGCGCCAGCCGTTCGACCTGATCCTGCTCGACGTGATGCTGCCCGATGTGAGCGGCCTCGACGTGCTGCGCCAGCTGCGCGCCTTGAATCAGACCGCCACCACGCCGACGATGCTGATCTCGGTCCTCAACAGCCCGGAGGAGCGGGCGCGCGGCCTCCAGCTCGGCGCCGACGACTATCTGAGCAAGCCGTTCGACTGGCAGGAGCTGGCGGCCCGCGTCCAGGCCTCGCTGCGGCGGCGCGAGCTGGAGGGCAGCGCCAATCCCAGCACGATGCTGCCCGGCAACAAGGCGATCGAGCGGGCGATCACCTCGCGGATCGACATGGGCCTGCCGTTCGCCGTCGGCTACTCCGATCTCGACAACTTCAAGGCCTACAACGACCGCTACGGCTTCCTCAAGGGCGACGCGATGATCCACCAGACAGCCAGAATCATCATGGCGGCGGTCGAGCAGCACGGCCAGCCTGGCGACTTCGTCGGCCACATCGGCGGCGATGATTTCGTCTTTGTCTCGCATCCCGCCAGCATCGCCGCGATCTGCGAGGCGATCATCGCCGAGTTCGATCAGCTCGCGCCGCTGTACTACGACCTGGAGGCCCGCCGCCGGGGCGCGATCGAGCAGCTCGACCGCCAGGGCCGCCCGACCACCTTCCCGCTGGTCAGCATTTCGATCGGCGTGGTCTCCAGCCTCAATCAGCCGATCACCCACTTCGCCCAGGTCGGCGACATCGCCGCCGAGCTGAAAAAGCGCGCCAAGGCCCGGCCCGGCAGCGTTTACATCATCGCCGGCGCAGAGCAGGAACAGGCGGGCGGCGGGCGCCCCGAGTGACGCCCGCCGCCTCCGCCGCCTAGCCGCGCCGCCGGATGCGGCTGCGGGCGATCAGCGCCGTCGCCAGGGCGACCGCCACGACCGCCACGCCGATCACGATCACCATCGAAACGCCGCCGCCCTGCGCGGCCGCCGTTTCCACCAGGGTTGGGGTTGGAAGCGCCATCGGGGTTCCTCCTGCATGCCGATACGCCGCCCACTCTAGCACAGTCCGCTGGTCGCCGTCCCGCCCCGGCGATCAGCGCCCCGGTGGTGATGCCCCCACCTTTGGTTGCGGAAATTTCCCCCAACCGCAACCCGCCCGGCGCTACACTGAAGGTGTCAGATTTGTGGGGCGGACGCCCCGTATGCTAGAGGGCACCTTCAATGAACACCGATAAAGTCACCGCCGCCACGTCCGAGCAGGGCCTCAAGACGCCGACCTCCCGCCGCAGCTTCCTGCGCTGGACCGGCCTCGGCGCCGCCGGCCTGGCCGCCGCCGGCACGCTCGCCGCGTGTGCCGAATCCACGTCTGGCGCCCAGCAGATCATCGCCGTGACGGCCACGCCCACGACGGCGCCGGCCGCCGATCACACGGCCCACACCGCCAGCCCGGCAGGCGCCTCCGGCACCGCCACCCCGGCCGGCGCCGACTGGCAGGAGATGGACCGCATGCACGAGGCGGGCGTCAAGGCCTTCCCCGCCAAAACCGCCGGCATCGGCATGCAGCCGCTGGAGCCCAAGATCGAGAACGGCGTCAAGGTCTTCGAGCTGACCTGCAAAAAGGTGATGTGGGAAGTCTCGCCCGGCCAGACCATGGAGGCCTGGACCTACAACGGCCAGCTGCCCGGCCCCGAGATCCGCGTGACCGAGGGCGACAATGTCCGGCTGATTGTCAAAAACGAGCTTGACCAGAGCACGGCGGTCCACCTGCACGGCGTGATGCTGCCCAACAAGATGGACGGCGTGCCGTTCATCACCCAGCCGCCGATCACGCCCGGCTCGAGCTTCACCTATGAGTTCACGGCCCGCAATCCCGGCTCGCACATGTATCACTCGCACCACAACTCGACCCGCCAGGTCTCGATGGGCCTGCTGGGGCCGTTCATCATCGAGCCCAAGGATCGCTCCAAGGACCCGGAGTACGATCACGAGTTCACGATCATCCTGAACGACACGGCCCACGGCATGACGATCAACGGCAAGGGCTTCCCCGCCACCCAGCCGCTGACCGCCAAGCTCGGCCAGAAGATCCGCATCCGCTATATGAACGAGGGCATGCAGATCCACCCGATGCACCTCCACGGCCTGCCGCAGCTGGTCTTCGCCAAGGACGGCTGGAACCTGCCGCAGCCCTTCATGTGCGACACGATCAACGTCGCGCCGGGCGAGCGCTGGGATGTGATCGTCGACTGCACCGACCCGGGCGTCTGGGCCTTCCACTGCCACATCCTGGCCCACGCCGAGAGCGAGCACGGCATGTACGGCATGGTCACCGCGCTGATCGTCGATTGACGCCGCAGCGATCGGACAAGCGGGGCGGGCGCTGCCAAGCGTCCGCCCCGCTTCGCGTTGATTCGCCGGCCGGGGTTGGGAGATACAAGCGGCGCCGCCCGCGAGGGAGCGGGCGGCGCCTTGATTCAGGCTGAGGCGGCGGCGAGCATGTAGCCGGTGCCGCGCACCGTCAGGATGTAGCGGGGATTGGATGGCTCGGGCTCGATTTTCTGGCGCAGATGGTAGATGTGGGGCTTGACCAGCTCGGCGGCCTCCAGCGCGCTGGCCTCGTAGCCCTGGGCGCAGCGGATGATCTGCTGGTAGCTCTGGACTTGGCCGGCGCTCTGGGCCAGGCAGACCAGCACGCGGAACTCGGTCGGCGTCAGCGCCAGGGCCTGGCCGCCGAGCTGGGCGGTCTGGCGCCAGGGCGAGATCGCCAGCTCGCCGACGGTGATCCAGCTGTCGGCGGGCTGGCTGGGCGCCGGCTCGGCCCCCGCCCCGCCCAGCTCGCCCAGCACGCTGCGCAGCGTCCCGAGCAGCTGTTTCTGCCGCCGTTCCTCGGCGACCTTCTTGGCGGCGGCCTGGACTCGGGCGACCACCTCCTGCGGGCTGGTGGTTTTGAGCATGTAATCGACGATGCCGAGCTGGATGCCCTCCATCGCGCTTTCCAGCGAGCCGTGGCCGGTCAGGATCAGGATCGCGGCCTCCGGCTGGCGCTCGTGGGCGCGGCGGGCCAGCTCCAGGCCGTCCATGCCGGGCATTTTCAAATCAAACAGCATCACATCGAAGGGTTGCTGATGGACCAGCGCCAGACCCTCCTCGCCGTTGGCGCCGGTCTCCACGCTGAAGCCGCGCCTGGCGAGCAGATCGCGCATCGTCATGCGGATCGGCAGCTCGTCATCGACCAGCAAGATGCGGGTGGGGGCCGTTTCGGTGCTCATGCCGGAAATCCTCCTCGTCAGGCCGGGGCCGCGTAGGGCAGCAGCACCCGGAAGATTGTCCCGATCCCCTCTTCGCTCTCAACTTCGATCCGCCCGTCGTGCTGGGTGACGATATGGGCGCTGATCGCCAGGCCCAGCCCGGTGCCGTTGGATTTGCTGGTGAAGAAGGGCTCGAACAGCCGCGCCCGGTATTCCTGGGGAATGCCCTGGCCGGTGTCCTGGATCTCGACCACCGCCAGCTCGGCGCTGGATCGGGTCCGCACTGTCAGGGTGCCGCCGTCGGGCATGGCGTCGATCGCGTTCAGCACCAGGTTCAGCAGCACCTGGCGCAGCTGATCGCCGTTGGCCAGCACCGGCTGGAGATCGGTGGCGGGGGCGAAGATCATCTGAATCGCGCCCTGGCGCAGATTGAGCCCGGCCAGGGTCAGCGTGTCCTCGGCGAGCCGGTTGAGATCGCAGAGGCTGAGGTCGCCGCGCTGGGGGCGGTAAAAATCGCGCATGCGCTCGATGATTGTCGCGATGCGGGCCAGCTGGTCGCGGGCCATCTCCAGGTACGGCGAATCGCCGCGGCCGTCCGCCAGGTCCTCCTCCAGCAGAAAGAGGCAGTTGCGGGCGGCGTAGAGCGGATTGTTGATCTCGTGGGCGATCGAGGCGGCGAGCTGGCCGATCGCGGAGAGCCGGGCGGCCTGGAGCATCGCGGCCTCGGCGGTGGTCAGCCGCTCGGCGGTGCGGCGCTGCTGCTCGGTCACATCGGCCAGCTGGGTGGTGAGGCTGGCGGCGGCGGCGCGGCTGCGCTCCTCGAGGATGGCGGCGGCGGTCAGATTGGCCAGGCCCTCCAGCGTGGCGCCGGCATCGTTCGGCAGGGCGCCGGCGGCCTGCTCGCGGATCAGGAGCATCACGCCCACGGGGCGGGTGTGGGCGACCAGCGGCGCCAGCAGCAGCTCGGCGCCGGGCTGGGGCTGGCCGGTCAGGGCGCTGAGCGCCGCGTCGGCCTCGGCCGCCGCCACCTGGCGCACCTGGCGCTGGGCCGCCGCCCGCTCGATCCATGGCAGCGCGGCGTCGAGATGGACAGGCGGCAGCGCGGCGAATCCGCTGCTGGCCCGCAGCCCCAGCGCCGCCGTCTGATCATCGTGCAGGTAGATCGCGCCGCTGGCGGCGTCCGGCACCAGGGCCATGGCGTGATTGAGCGCCTGCTGGAGCACCGCGTCGAGGCTGCGGGCCAGCAGCAGCTCGCTGCTGAAGCGCAGCAGGGCGTTGAGATGGGCGGTGCGGTGCTGGACCTGGCGCTCAAGTTCGTCGGCGGCCCGCTTGCGCTCGGTGATGTCGCGGATCACGGCGGTGATCAGGACGCCGTTCTCGCCCCTGAACGGGCTGAGGCTGATCTCGGTGGGGAAGGTCGAGCCGTCTTTGCGGCGGGCCACCAGGTCGAGGCCGGCGCCCATGGCCCGGGTGTGGGGCTCGGCGCCGTAGCGCTCGCGGTGGCGCTGATGGAGCTTGCGCAGCGACTCCGGGACGAGGATTTCGACCGCCTGGCCGATCAGCTCCGCCGGCGCATAGCCGAACAGGCGCTCGACCTGGGTGTTGGCCAGGAGAATCACGCCGCGCTGATCGACAATCACAATCCCATCCGGCGCCGACTCCAGCAGCCCCTTGAACATCTCCATGCTGATTTGCTGCTCGGCGATCGGCATAGGCACCTGCTTTCTCTGCGGCTCGGGCGGCTTCCGCCACCACTATACCACGAGCCGCGAGCGCTCAAGCCGTCTGCGCGACCAGGGCCGGGATGGTCACCTGCGGCTCCAGGTCGTCGAACGGGCGGAACAACATCACCGGGATGCTGCTGGAGCGCACGACGCTGGCGACGGTGGTGCCCATCCAGCGCTGGCGCAGGCCGCTCCAGCCGTGGGTGGTCATCAGCAGCATGTCGGCGCCGGCTTTGGCCCCGGCCGCCACGATCGCCGGCGCCGCCGAGCCCTCGACGACCAGCGTTTTCACCTTCAGCCCCTCGTGGCGCAAAATCGCCGCCGTCGCCTCCAGATACACCTGGGCCTGCTCGCGCACTTCCGGCGCGCCGCTCAGCGCCCAGAGCGGGATGGCGCCCGGCGAGCCCAGATCGTCCATGAAGCCAATCACCGCCAGCAAGACGATCGCCGCGCCATGCTGCTGCGCCAGGTTGGAGGCGAAGCCCAAGGCCTCCTCGGCGAGCCGCGAGCCGTCGAGCGGCACCAGCAGGGTCGTGAGGTCGCGCGCGGTCTGGGGCAGCGGCGCGCGGCTGTTGATCCTGGTCAGCAGCACCGGCACCGGGCTGTGCTGCACGACTTGCTCCGCGACGCTGCCCAGCATCCCCGAGCGCCCGCCGCTCCAGCCGTGGGTCGCCATGGCGATCTCGCAGACCGCCGGGTGCGTGTCGGCGAAGGCCGTGATCGCCGCCACCGGGTCGCCGGCCAGCACGGTCCGCTGGATGGTCGGGAATTCGGGCCGGAGCCGCCAGGCCACGCTGCGCAGATAGGCATGGGCCTGCTGGAACTGCTCGCCGCCATCCGCCGCCGGCTCCTGCCTGACGACTTGCAGCAGGTGCAGATGGTTGCGCGTGGCGCGGGCCAGCGCGATGGCCGCCGCCAGCGCCGATTCAGCCCCTGTCGAGCCGTCGAGCGGCACTAAGATTTGATGTTCCATCGGAATTCCCTTTCGCGGTTTACAGGCGGATATGCGTCACCTGCCCAGCATACTCCGCCGGCCCGGCCCCCGCCGTGAAGATCGGGCGGCGTTCGGTGGTGATTCGATCACCGGCGCCACGCGATGAGATTTCTCATCTTTCGCCGGCCGCCCGGCGCGGCTATGCTAGATGCAGAGAAGCCACGCTCGTTCGGGACGTCCGCACGGTTTCTGTCTCTCTGACGCGCATAATCCGCTCGCCCGGCTGCCTCCGCGGGGCCGCCATGGCTTGCTGTTGCCTGAAATCTGGAAGGGGAGCTGCTACGATGAAGCGTTTGGTCCGATTGGTTTCGCTCTGGGTGCTGGCTGGCATCCTGGCCTCGATGCTGCCGCCGGCGCCCGCCCGCTCCGCGACACCCGCGACACCCGCAAGCGGGTTCCCGTCCCCGCCGGTCTTTCACCAGCCGTCGCCGCCGCCCCGCCCCGCCGAGGCCAAGCCGGGCGGCTACACGGCCGAGGAGGCCGAGCGGCTGATCGCC
>DASWWB010001029.1:0-1858 GCA_036406115.1 Herpetosiphonaceae bacterium | reverse complement strand
CACAATGAGAATATGGGCTGATGCCGCCCCGGGCTAGCCGATGAGCCGATCAGCCTCCCGCCGGTCGATCAGCAGCTTGCCGCCCTTGAAGACGCAGGCCACCGGATTGGTGCCGAAGCGGTAGCCCAGGTGCTGCTCGCCCGGCAGGTCGAGCAAGATCAGATCGGCCTGCTTGCCGACTTCCAGCGAGCCCACGTCGGCGGCGCGGCCGAGGGCGTAGGCGGCGTTGATGGTCGCGGCGTGCAGCGCCTCGGCCGGCGTGATGCGCAGGTAGCGGCAGGCCAGGGCGATGATAAACGGCAGCGACTCGCAGATGCTGGTGCCGGGATTGCAGTCGCTGGCGAGCGCCAGGGCGCCGCCGGCGTCGATCAGGGCGCGGGCCGGCGTGAAATGGCGGTGGCCGAGGCCGAACGGAGTCCCCGGCAGCGCGACGCCGATCGTGTCCGAGGCGGCCAGCGCCGCGATGTGCTCGGGCGGCGTGCTGACCAGGTGATCGGCTGAGAGCGCGCCCAGCTCGACCGCCAGCGGCGTGCCGCCGAGCGGGTCGAATTCGTCGACGTGGAGCTTGGCGCTGAAGCCCAGCTCGCGCGCCCGCTCCAGGATCCGCCGCGATTGCTCCAGGTCGAAGGCTCCGGTCTCGCAGAACACATCGCAGGCCAGCGGAATGAACCAGGTTTCCTGGGCCGCCCACCAGGCTGCCACCGCCGGCAGCATCTCGTCAATCACCAGCTCGGCATAGGCGCCAGGATTGTCGCGGTATTCGGCGGGGATAGCGTGGGCGCCGATGAAAGTCGGCACGATGCTGATGGGATGGGTGCGCTCCAGCTCGGCCAGCGCCTCCAGCATCGCCAGCTCGTCGGCGGTCGAAAGGCCGTAGCCGGTCTTGACTTCGACGGTGGTCGTGCCGTGGGCCAGCATCCGATCGAGCCGGCGCCGGGTCTGCGCCACCAGCTCCTCGCGGGCGGCGGCGCGGGTTTGGCGCACCGTCGACATAATGCCACCGCCCATCGCCATCAATTCCTGGTAGGTGGCGCCGCCGATCCGCAGGGCGAACTCATCGGCGCGGTCGCCGGCGTAGCAGCAGTGGGTGTGCGGATCGACAAAGCCGGGCAGCGCCAGCCTGCCGCCGGCGTCGAAGCGCTGGGCGGCGTCGAAACGCCCGGCCAGCTCCTCCTCGGCGCCAACGGCGACAATCCCGCCGTTGCGGATGGCCACGGCGGCGCCGACGAACGCCTCCGGCGTGGCGAGGCTGCCGCCGCGCAGCGGGCCGTCCGGCGCCGCGCAGGTGACCAGGCGGCCGATATTGGCAATGAGCAGATCAACCGATTGCATCTGTTTCTCCTATGCGTCGCGCAGGTCGCCGACGGTGGCGTTCGCGAGCGCCACCAGATCGGCGGGCGCCAGCAGCATTTGCAGCCCGCGCTGGCCGGCGCTCATGCAGATCGCCGGGTGGTCGAGGGCTGATTGGTCAAGGTAGACCGGATAGGGCCGCTTGCCGCCGAGCGGCGAGACGCCGCCCTTGACATAGCCGGTCAGGCGGGTCAGATCCTTCAGATCGATCATGTCGGCCCGCTTGTCGCCCATCAGCGCCGCCAGCTTGCGCAGGCTCAGGGCTGCGTTGGCCGGCACCATGGCCAGGGCGATGCCGTGGCGCTCGCCGCGCACAACCAGGGTTTTGAACAGGGTCGCCGGATCAAGCCCCAGCTCCCTGGCGGCCTCGTCGGCGGTAAATTCTTCGGCGCTGAAGCTGCGGATCTCGTAGGCGGCCCCGGCCTGCTCCAGCAGTTCGATGGCGCGGGTTTTCTTCATAGGCACCTCGTTGCATGAGGATTGACAGAGCGCGCGGCGGCGGGCAGCG
>DASWWB010001028.1:0-6532 GCA_036406115.1 Herpetosiphonaceae bacterium | reverse complement strand
TGGCGTCGGATAGGCTCAGCCAGCCGGCGGCGCCTGCTAGCGCCAGCCCGCCGAGCAGCGCCAGCCCGCCGCCGCTGGCGACAAACAGGATGATCGCCGGCTCCAGCCGCCGCGCCCGCCGCCGCAGGATCGCCCGGACATCGGCCAGCCAGAGCAGCGCCGCCGCGCCAGTCGCCAGGGCGCAGCCGCCCAGGACCGGCGCCGGCGCATGGAGCCACAGCGCCAGCCATGCCCCGATCCCGGCCCCGGCGACGCCGAGCGCCGCCGGCCAGCGGAAACGGCAGACATAGCCGTGGGCCAGCGTGAACATCGGCAGCAGCCGGTAGCTGAGCGTGATCGTCAGCAGGCCGAGCCAGCCGAGCAGGCCCAGCGCCGCATGGCCGGCGGCGCCGGGCAGCCCCAGCCCCGGCCAGAAATTCAGCCGCCGATTAGCCACCAGCAGCACGCCGGCCGTCAGCTGGAGCCCCAGCGCGCAGAGCGCCCCCGCGACGCCGACGGTCGTCACGTCCCAGCGCTTGGCGGCGGCCAGCGTCGCGCCGTAGCTGGCGAGCGGCCCCGCCAGGCCCAGCGTCAGCAGCGCCGCGCCAAGGGCCAGGCCGCCCGGGGAGTTAGCGGCGAAGGCCCAGCTGAACAGCGCGCATCCGGCGACGAGCGGCCACGCCCCCCGGCGGACGAGCCCGGGCCAGCGCAGCGGCTCGCCTAGCAGCACCGGCAGCAGCTGGCAGAGCGCGCCCAGGCAGGTCACCGTCGCCCAGCCGAGCGCCAGCAGATGGGTCAGCGCCAGGATGGACGGGCCGTAGGGAAAGCCCGTCAGCTGCGGCGCGATCGCCGCCTGGGTCGCGGCGCCGACGACCAGGAACAGCTGGCCCGGCACGATCAGGCCCAGCGCCTGGCGGGCGGAGCCGGTGTCTTTCGCTGGAAGATGCATCGTATCCTCGCAAGCGGGCGGCAGCCGCCTGCCCGCGCTTGCGCGCCGCCGCCCGCTGCGGGACGCGCTCTGGCTGATCGGCCTCGGATCCTGCTATCATTCGCGGCAGCCCATGCGGCGCGTCGAAGGAGGGCGCATGATGAACCGACAGATGCTGCTGGAACGAGTCAGTTTCGCGCGGCGGCTCGCCCCGCCGGTGCTTGAGGCGCTGGCCGGCGCCGCCCATGAGCAGGCGGTCGCGCGGGGCGCCATCGTGACGGTGGAGGGCGAGCCGGCGGAGGCGATGTATGTTGTCGCCGAAGGCCGGGTCAAGATTGTCCGCCACTCGCTCGACGGCCGGGAGCAGATCCTCCACATCGTCGAGCAGTTCGATCATTTCAACACCGTCCCGATGTTCGGCGGCGGCTCCTGCCCGGCGACCAGCGAGACGCTGGCGGCGGGACGCTTGCTGGTGCTGCCGCGCGAGCGCATCCTCCAGCTCGCCCACGAGCATCCCGATCTCGCGCTGGCGCTGCTGGGCGAGTTCGCCAACCGCCTGCGCGGGCTGGTGGGCCTGGTCGACACGCTGGCGCTGCACACCGTCAACGGGCGCTTGGCGCGGCTGCTGCTCGACCAGGCGCGCCAGTCCGCCATAGGCCAGCGGCCGCCCGTCCTCACCCAGGCCGAGATGGCCGCGCATATCGGCTCGGTGCGCGAGATGGTCGGACGCGCCCTCAAGACCTTCGAGGCCGCCGGGCTGATCCGCATGGAGCGCGGCTCCATCCAGATCATCGATCCCGCCGGCTTGGAGCGCCAGGCGGATCTGTAGCCGGCTCCCGGGGCGGCGCGGCGAACGAGATGGCGAATGGCCGGCCGATCGCCTCCTCCGGGCAAGAGCGCTCACAGCGGTCGCAGAATGTGCAGGCCGCCGGCTGGACGATCACCGCATGGCCGCTGCGGATGGCGACGGCTTGGGTCGGGCAGAGCCGCTCGCACTCGCCGCAGCCGGTGCAGCGGCGCAGATCGATCAGCGGCAAAGGGAGCGAGTTTGTCATGGCCGCGCCTTTCGTGAGCTAGGGCGGGTGGCCGCCGGTTTGGCCGAAACGAGTCCTGGGATCAGGATAGGCTCCTGAGCGCGGCGGGGCTGCGACCTTTCTCACACTGCCGGATCGCCGCGATGTGAGAAACATCGCAGCCCCGCCGCGCTCGGCCCGCTACGATGGGCGGGAGAGCGAGAGCCCTGATTGCGAGGACCTTCCCATGACAACCGATGCCGTCGAACTGGACCTGCGGGGCATGGCGCCCCGCGAGCGCCACCCGCTGATTTTCCGGCTGCTGGACGCGCTGAAGCCTGAGCAAACCCTCTTGATTATCAACGACCACGACCCGGCGCCGCTGGGCTACCAGCTGGAGGCGACGAAGCCCGGGCGCTACGGCTGGCAGTATCTTGAGCAGGGGCCGGAGACCTGGCGGGTGGGCATCACCCGGCGGGCGCAGGTCTGCGCCCCTGAGCGGCGCCTGGCCCTGGCCGCGCAGACCGTCGCCGCTTGCGCCGAGCGCGATCCCGCCGCGATGGAGGTCTTCAGCCGCTACGGAATCGATCTCTGCTGCGGCGGCCATCTGACAGTCGAGCAGGCTGCGGCGGCCCACGGCATCGCCCTGGAGACGATCACGGGAGCGCTGTGCGCGGTTCTCGCGCCCGCCCCGGAGCTGCGGCGATGATCACCCCGTCGATGACCGTGGCCGATGTGCTGGCGCGCCACCCGCAGGCGCTGGCGGTGTTTGTCGCCCAGCATCCGTCGTTCGCGCGCCTGCGCAGCCCGGCGCTGCGCAAGACCCTGGCCCGGCTGGTGACGGTCGGCCAGGCCGCCGGCATCGCCCATATCGATGCCGGCGCGCTCGTCGCGGCCCTCAATGCGGCCTGCGGCGCGGCACCGGCGCCGGAACCCCCGCCCGCCTCCGAGTCGCAGGCGGGAACCCGTTGGGCGCTGCCCCCCGACTGGCTGGTTCCGGCCCGGATCTGCGCGTTGCTCGACGTGCGGGGCGACCAGGGGGCGGGCAGGCCGCCGCTCGCCGCGATCCAGCGCGCCGTCCAGCCGCTGGCGCCGGGCGAGACCGCGCTGCTGCGCTCGGCGTTCGAGCCGGTCCCGCTCTACGATCTCTTGGCGCGGCGCGGATTCGCCTGCTGGGGGCAGCGGCGGGCCGACGATGACTGGCTGGTGTTTGTCACGCCGGCGCCGGCGGTGGCGGGGACGCTGGCCGAGCCGCCGGTCATCGCGCTGCTTGACCAGCGCGGCCTGACCCCGCCCGAACCCATGACCCGCACGCTGGCCGAGGTCCGGCGGCTCGCTGCGACCGCCCGCGAGTGGGTGGTCCTGGCGCTGACTGACCGCCAGCCCGCCCTGCTGTGGGAGGCGCTGGACGAACAGGGCTACGATTACGTGACGCGGGAGCTGGGCGGCGAGGGCTACTGGACCCGCGTCAGCGCGGGTGTGAGCGGGAGCGCCCGGAGCGGGCCGGCGCTGTGAGAGGCGCTGGAAGCGCGAGGGTGTGAGATTTTAGCTAATTAATGCAATGATTCATCATTAATTATTGTAATGGCCTTTTAGGTTTTTGTAGAGGCCTAAAGGGGATTTGTAAGGTATTAAAGTGTAAATAGTTTGGCTACGGTTTGGCGGTTTGATTTCTCGACATGGCTGATCCAAAACGTGTTATCTGATTAAGGCTCTCCATTGCTATAAATGCCCCTCATCTTTCAGAGATGAGGGGCATTGTGTTTGTTTCGGCTGCCGAAATTAAGCCGCCACGTAATCTTTTTGCGAAACATCCTTGCAAACGCTTGACAGTGAGCGAAGGGCTTCTGTCGGGGGCGGATTCCGCGGCAGGCTGGATCCCCTGCCGCCAGCGTACCTATGCAGCCCTATGGAAGGCTACGGCCGCTTACGGTCCGCTATGAATTATTTCTGCGGCGTCGTCACTAACCTGTCATATCGGTTCGCTGTTGCCCGAGATGAGACGAGTCAGCTCAGCAGCGATTGTGAGAGGTGCTTATGGGCAGGACCAACGCGCCCCCATCAGATCTACTGACTGTTGCCGAGGTTGCCACCTATCTGCGTGTGAGCAAATCCACGGTTTGGCGGTGGTGTAGCAGCGGCCGCCTGAACGCGTTTCGCATCGGCCGCAGCTGGCGCGTGAAGCGCAGCGACTTGGAGGAGTCCATGAATCACGCCGATGGCCTGTCGCCTATCAGCGCCGCGTCCGAGGCCGTGAGTCGATCCGCCAGCCGGAAGGAGGCCTAGCATGCCGCGAAAGTGCGTTTTCCCGAGGATGCTCCGGGTGGTTGCCCTGGTGCTCCTGCTCGCCGCCGCCGGACGCTCCGTGCGGGCGCAAGTCCCTGGGCAATCGTGGGATTTTGAAACCGATGATTTGAGCGGCTGGACCGCCGCCGGCGATGTCGGATTCGTGACGGATGCCATCGACCCGCTGACAGACAGCGCGATGCATAGCGTGGCGAGTGGGCGACAATCGCTGCGGATCGGCGATCCAGAGGCTTGGGGGAGGACGGGCAATGAATACAGCTCCATCGAAACCGTCGTGACGGTGCCTGACGCCGAAGCCCCGGTGGTGCAATTCAGCTATGCCGTGGTCGCCGACGATCCGACCCATCCCGAGCAGCAAAAACCCCTGTTCCAGCTGGAGATCAAGGATCTCACGACCAACGAGACCCTGCCGAGCAGCGATTTCAAATACAGCAGCCAGACCAACCAGGAATGGTTTCTCGGGCCGCCGAGCGGCTTTGCAAGTCAGGAGCGATGGGTCTTCATTCCCTGGAAACACGGCCAAGTGAGCCTGGCGGATCGCGCCGGCCACCGCATTTCCATCCGCTTCCAAGTCCGCGATTGTACGCAGGGAGCGCATGCCGCCTACGGCTATCTGGACAACATGTTTGTCGGCGCCGAGCGCGAGCAGCCGGCGCTGCCCGCGCTGGCGAAAACCCCGCTGGCGGCCGGACCCGCTGGCGCGCCCTCGTTCCTGCAACTGCGCCGCCTGGATTTGCAAGAGGCCGGGTTCTGGCCATGGTGCTGGCTGCCGTTCCTGTTGTTGGCCTTGCTGGCAGGCTGGTGGCTGCTGCGTCGCCGCTACATCTTGGCCGATCGCGCGGTTCAGGCCGCCAGCGCTGCACAGAAGCAGCGCCGCGTCGCTGACAACACCGACGGCAAGGGCTCTGTCCGCCACTGATGGCGCCGCGCCGCCAGTCTTGAGCAATGGAGTTCGTACCTATGGTGAAGAAGTACTTCAATCTCATGCTCGTAGCCCTGCTGGCCGGGGCGGCGTTGGGCTATAATGCGCTCCACACCACGCCCCAGACTGCGGCGGCGCCGCCAGCGTCGGCTCCCGGTGTCCCACGCGGCAGCGCCGCCGCGCCCGGCGCCGCGCTGCCGCTGCGGCAAGTCGAGACCAAAGACGTCGATGTCATGCTGGTGATCGACAACTCAGGCTCGATGTCGGGCGGAACCTGCTCCAAGCCCCAGCCCGCCGCCGGCAATGATCCGAGCCGCAACCGCATCAAGGCCGCCGAGATCGTGATCGCTTCGCTGGCGGCCGATATCCAGCCGCGCGAGACCAAGCTCGGGATCGTGACCTTCGGCAACCGCGCCGAGTTGATCGCGGAGCTGACCCAGCTCAGCAACGAGGATACGACGGTGCGCTCGACCTTGGCGCAGCGAATCCAGAATTTGCCCTGCGCTGGCGACACCAATATTGTTGAAGCGATCACCGTCGCCCGCCAAGAGCTGAAGAGCGAGCGGCACCGCCCCGGCAATACGCCGGTAATTATCTTCCTGACCGACGGCAAACCGACCGAGGGTGGCGGCGAGGCGGAGATCCGCCGCCTGATAGGCGAGCTGGGCGATGTCCTGTTCTTCGCCGTCCTACTCGGCGACGCCAGCGACTTCCGCCCGTTCAAGGATTTCTGGCGCGATATGGCCGCCGGCAACCCGGGCCTGACGGTCAACGAACTCCAGCGCAGCGAGGACATGCCCGCGCTCTACCAGCAGATCAAAGCGCGGATCATCGACACCGACCACTACCAGGCGCCGCCGCTGGCGCCGGGGGCCGCGGTGGATCTGCGGCTGCCGGCCAACCTCGAGCAGGCCGTGATTACGGTGCTCAAGCCAGCGAGCCAGGTCGCGGTCACGCTGGCGCGCCCCGACGGCCAGGACGCCGCCCTGCTGCCCGCCGATCGGTTCAAGCGCCTTGACAGCAACACCTCGATCGAGGTGTTCATCCTCCAGCGGCCGGACAGCGGGGTTTGGCGGGTGGCGTCGGCCAACGGCGAAATCCTCACGGTGCTGCGCCCGGAGATGAAGAGCGTCTACCAGATTCAGCTCGTCGCCCCCGACCAGCAGGGCGCCCTCGGCGTCGACGAGCCGAGCGACCTGGCGGTGCGTGTGGTTGACAGCGGCTCCAAACAGCCGATCCAGGCGACCTTCAGCTTCAGCGCGACCTACCGGCCGCGCGGCGGCGGCACCGCCGTCGCCTTTCCCCTGACCGCGACCGCCGGCCCCGACTACGCGCACCAGTTCCCGCCCCAGACCTTCGCCGACGGCGAGACCTATCTGATCG
>DASWWB010001027.1:0-2832 GCA_036406115.1 Herpetosiphonaceae bacterium | reverse complement strand
CACTGCCACGAGGGCCAGGCATGCACCGCGCATAGCTATCTCCGGCGGCGAGGAGCGCCGCTTGCCGGGAAAATTATAGCACGCGGGGTAGTTGCCCGGCCGCCGATCGCGGATATGGACATGGCGGCTGGTTCGTGTTTTAATCGCCGTGACGTTTTCCCTCGTGCGCGCAGCGATCCCCGCGCCGCGCGGCGCCGGTCTGCCGGCCGCCGCCAGCGCCCCTTTGAAGCGCGCGGCGCTATTGAAAGAAGGCTGTATGACTCGAACAGTGGTTGTGACGGGCTCTGCGTCGGGGATTGGCCGCGCCACCGCCGAGCTGCTGCGCCGCGACGGCGCCCGCGTGATCGGCGTCGATCTGCGCGACGCCGAGGTGATCGCCGACCTGGGGACCGCCGAGGGTCGGGCGGCGATGCTGGAGCAGGTGGCCGGGCTGGCCGGCGGCCGGCTCGACGGGCTCGTGGCCAGCGCCGGCATCGCCCTGGAGGAAAGCCAGACCCTGGCGGTCAATGTGTTCGGCGGCATCGCGACGCTCGACGGCCTGCTGCCGCTGCTGGAGCGCGGCGACCAGCCCCGGGCGGTGGTCCTCTCCTCGATCGTCGCCACCACCAACCCCGACGAAGGCCTGGTCGAGCTGTGCCTGGCCGGCGACGAGCCCGGCGCCCTGGCCGCCGCCGAGGGCAAGGCGCCGGCGATCTACGCCTCCAGCAAAGCCGCCCTGGCCCGCTGGGTCCGGCGCGAAGCCGCCGCCTGGGCCGAGCGCGGCGTCCTGCTCAACGCCGCCGCCCCCGGCCTCATCGCCACGCCCATGACCAACGCCATGATCGAGGACCCGGCGACGCTGGCGTTTATCAAACAGGTCGTGCCCATGCCGATCGGCCGCCACGGCCAGCCCGGGGAGGTCGCCGAGCTGATCGCCTTCCTGGCCAGCCCGCGCAACTCCTTTATGGTCGGCCAGATCATCTTTATCGATGGCGGCGCCGAAGTCACCAATCGCGGCGCCCACGCCCTGTGAGCCCGTATGGACAAGCCATGGCGCGGCCGCTATAATGCCAGGCGCCACCGTTATTTCCCCCCAAACTGGAAGGAGAATCTGCATGTTTCGACAGTGGAAGTCGATGATTCTGGGCGCGGCGCTGCTCGTGCTGCTCAGCGGCTGCATCGCCCAGAAGACTGAAACCACCCTCAAGGGCGACGGCAGCGGCACCAATGTGATGAAAACCGGCCTCAGCGAGGAGGCGCGCGGGTTCATGGAAAGCGCCGGCTCCGAGTCCGGCTCCGGCTCCGAGGCCGAGGATCCGTTCGCCACGGTCCGCGAGCAGGTCAAGGAGTACCCGCCGGAGTGGAACGTCGATGTCAAGGATTGGAAAGAAGATAAGTTCGAGGGCGTCGAGGTCTCGATGGAGTTCAGCGACATCGCGACGCTCAACAAGCAGCTGGAAGCGCTGCTCGAGCCCAGCGCCGCCAACTCCGGCAGCCCGACCGGCTCGATGTTCCAGTCGGTCAGCGCCAAGGAGGAGAACGGCAAGTACGTGATCTCCGCCGATGTCGACACGACCAGCGGCGGCGCCAGCGATCCCAGCAGCGCCGAGTTCCTGAAGGACGCCGTGGTCTCGTGGACCATCACCATGCCCGGCGCGATCGAGGACTACACCGCCAAGGAGATCGCGACCAAGGACGGCAACAGCGTGACCTGGCGCTTCCCGCTTGACAAGCCGGGCAAGTATGAGCTGAGCATCACCGGCGCCAAGAGCGGCGGCGCGCTCGGCGGCGGCAGCTCGCTGCCCCTGATCCTCGGCGGCGTCGGCGCCCTGGTGGTGCTGGGCGGCGTCGGCTTCATGGTGATGAACCGCAACAAGAAGAAGCCGGTCGCGGTGGACGCCGGCTCCTACGGCGGCGGCTACCAGCAGGGCGGCTATCAGCAGCCCTACGATCCGAACGCCGGCTACGGCCAGCAGCAGCAGGGCGGCTACCAGCAGCCCTACGATCCGAACGATCCGACCCGGCGCTAGTCGCCGGCCCGGCCTATGACACCGCCTCGTCGGCGGTGTCATTCTTTTTGCCTGGCGCCCGCCGGCCGCCTATGGCTATAATAGATGCGACACACCACGAGGAGGCCACGATGCGCCAGCTACGTATTGCGGGGTTGATGATATTGTCCTGGGCGCTGCTGGTCGGCTGCGTCACCCAGCGCACCACCACGAACATCAAGGGCGATGGCAGCGGCACCAACGATCTTCGGATCGGCTTTTCGCGCCAGTTCCTGGCGCTCGCCGGCATGAACGGCGGCAGCGGCGGCTCCAACCAGGCCGATGCGCTGTTTGATCAGCTCGACGGGCTGGCCGAGGATCTGCCGGCCGAATGGAACGCCCGCAGCGAGCCCTGGGAGAGCGAGGACAAGGAGTTTCGCGGCACCAGGCTGCTGATGGATTTCAAAGACCTGGAGATGCTCAGCCAGCAGTTCTCCCCTGAGCAGCTCGGCTCCAATCCGCTGGCCGGCGTGTTCCAGGAGTTCGAGGCCCGCCGCGACGGCGCCTCGTTCGTCATCCACGCCAAGATCGATATGTCCGGCGCCGGCGAGGAGCTGGGCGCCGAGGCCGAGCAGATGCAGTCGCTGCTGGACAGCGGCATGCTCGGCGACAGCAAGCCCGAGCTGGTCTGGCGGATCGAGCTGCCCGGCGAGATCACGGAGTGGAGCGAGCGCGAGTCGGCGGTCCACGAGGGCAACGCGGTCACCTACACCTTCCCCCTCACCGGCGGCCAAAGCTATGTGATTGACATCCGCGGCAAGTCAGCCGTCGGGTTGCCGTCGCCGCTCGTGCTGGTGGTCGGGGG